>CALLLR010000281.1 GCA_938008185.1 uncultured Saprospiraceae bacterium | reverse complement strand
TTGCGCCGCGCCATAAATCACCATTCGTCCCTGTTCCGTCATCTGCTTAAAGCCTTCATTGAAAATTTTTCCTCCAATACATTCCATCACTACATTCAATTTACGGTCGCCCAAAGCATTTTTCAGATCATTTCCAAAATTACTGCTTCGGACAATCACGCGGTCGTATCTTTCTTTTTTACAAAAATCTACTTTAGCCGCACTACCTACGGTACCGATCGTAAATGCACCGTATTTTTTGGCAATTCGGTTGGCTAAAATCCCAACGCCACCCGCTGCACTGTGGATGAGTACAGTTTCTTCTTTTTCTAGCCTGCCCAGATAAACCAACCCGTAGTAGGCAGTTAATACCTGCACCAGGTAGCCACTTGCTTCTTCGTCTGTCCAGCTTTCTGGAATAGGGATTACGTAAGTTTCTTCAATATTTAAATGAGTGGTATAAGCACCAAAACGGGTGACGCCCATAATCCGGTCGCCAATTTTCACAGAAGTAACACCAGGTCCAGTTTTCAAAATAGTTCCTGCGTATTCTAATCCAGGAATGAAAGTGCCTTTTGGGGTGGCACTATACAAGCCAAACATGGCAAAAATATCCGCAAAATTAAGTCCGATAGCTGATACCGCCACGGTCACCTGACCAGTAGGTGGGTCGGGTAAATTTTCTTCGATTAGTTTTAAATTATTGAGATTGCCCGCTTTCAGGGCATAGAATTTACGTTTGGTCATAGTTATTTTAAAAATTTTCCTCAAAAATAAATATCCCGCAACCCTTTAAAAATTGCTTTGTCATTAGGGGCAGAAGGTGTCAATAGATAAGACACGATGATACAAAATTTTCATCAAAATTTTTACGAAAAAATAAAATAAACTTAAATAATCAAGTATGAAAAATTTAGCCATCTTTAAACAGCTCACCCTCTGTTTTTTATTTTTATCATCTGCGCTCACGCTTTCTGCTCAGTGGGGAGATCACGATGCCAATCGAATTGAAGAAGATAGAAGCGTAGGCAATTTTGATGCAGTAAGTGTAGGATATGGAATTGATCTTTATCTTCATCAATCTGAAAAAACAAGCGTTTCCGTCAAGGCGAAAAAAGGAATCATGGAATACATCATTACGGAGGTGAGAAATGGTACCCTCGTGATTAAAGTAGATAATTGGAAAAAAGCCAAAGGGAAAATGGAGGTAACCATTTACGTTCCGGAATTAAATGAAATTTCGGCTAGCGGTGGGTCTGATGTCTACGGAAAAGGAAATTGGAAGATGGATGATATTGAAATCAATCTAAGTGGCGGATCAGATTTTGAGATGGAACTGACCGCTAACAGTGTTGAATGTAATGCCTCTGGAGGGTCTGATATTGATCTGATGGGAAGTGCGGATAAGATCAATATCAGCTGTAGTGGTGGGTCTGATGTAGAAGCTAAAAATTTCGTGGTAAAACATGGCTATGTTAGTGCTAGTGGTGGTTCTGATGTAGAAATTCATACCACCGAATCCATTGATGCCAGTGCTTCTGGAGCCAGTGACATTACTTACAAAGGCAATCCTTCTCAGGTGAAAGTACACAGCAGTGGATCGTCGGGTATTTCTAATTAAAGAGATATTAAGATAAACAAACATGCTCGGTGAGCTTACCCAAAAAGTATTCTAATTCATATAATTTTGCTTGTAGAAAGACTTGTAATCCGCAGATTATGAGTCTTCTTTTTTAAGAAGCCCTTTAACAATCCGGCACATCTTTGGCGCGGTCTCCTGAGCCAGGGTAATGACCGATTCTAGGGTTGTTTCTCTGATAATCTCTTTGGGATAACATTGATTAGAAACCACGGATAATGCAAAAACAGATAATCCCGAATGTCGAGCGACCATCACTTCCGGAACGGTAGACATACCAACCAGGTCACCACCAATGCGATGTAAAAAATCGTACTCAGCGGGCGTTTCTAAATTTGGACCTTGTAAGCAAACATACACGCCTTCGTGAGCGCGAATACCGGCCTGTTTGGCAATCGCCAAAGCACGTTGATTCTTCTCCAAATCATAGACTTTCATCATGTCAGGAAAGCGAACGCCAAGTCGTTCGTCGTTTGTGCCTCTTAACGGGTTCTCCGGTTGTAAATTGATGTGATCCTTAATGAAAACAATGTCACCGGGATAGATATGTTGACTTGTACTGCCGGCCACGTTACTCACAATTAATTCTTTAATTCCTAAAAATTTTAAAACACGAACCCCAAAGGTTACCTCCTGCATCGAATAGCCTTCGTAATAATGAAATCTTCCGGCCATGGCCACTACGGGTTGTCCTGCGAGGGTTCCGAAAACGAGCCGGTTCTGATGACTGGCAACGGTGCTTTTGGGAAAATGAGGAATATCCTTATAAGATATTTCACCAATAATTTCAATATCGTCAACTAATCCCCCTAGTCCCGTACCGAGAATAATACCAGTGTCGGGTTTGAAGGAGATTATACCGTGAATGAAGTCAACTGCTTCCTGAATTTTATCGAATAACATTAAATTTTTTATTAAATCCTATTAAAAAATTATTCATTACAAATCAATCCACAATCATCCCCTCTTCTTTCAAATCCTGTTCTTTAATATTCGCTGGTAGGTCTCGGAAATCATACTGTTGATTTCTTAGTTGAGGAACAAATCCTGCGTCACGGATGGCCTGTTGAATACCCGAAGCCGTAAATCTAAATGATGCACCTGCCGCCGAAACTACGTTTTCTTCAATCATGATACTACCGAAATCATTGGCACCTGCGTGCAGACAAACCTGGGCGACCTGTTTTCCAACCGTCAACCAGGATGCCTGAATATTTACTACGTTGGGAAGCATAATACGGCTCATGGCAATCATCCGGATATACTCGTCACCCGTACAGGTGTTTCTGGCTCTTTTTATCTTTTTCAGTAAAGTTCCTTCGTCCATAAACGGCCAGGGAATAAACGCTAAAAATCCATTTGCATCCGCCGGCTTTTCAGATTGTACCTGTCGAAGATCAACGAAGTGCTCCATCCGCTCCAGGTTTGTTTCGATATGGCCAAACATCATGGTCGCAGAAGTTGTAAGATAAAGTTTATGCGCCGCACGCATCACATCCAGCCACTCCTGTCCACCACATTTCCCTTTCGAGATAAGCCGCCTTACCCGGTCGTCTAGAATTTCCGCACCTGCTCCTGGTAATGAATCCAACCCAGCTTCTTTTAATGCCTTCAGTACTTCAATGTGCGTGGATTTTTCCAGTTTGGTGATGTGGGCAATTTCTGGTGGGCCGAGGGCATGTAACTTTAATTTGGGGTAAAGTGATTTTAGTTCGCTAAACAAATCACAGTAATACTTTAGTCCCAGATCGGGATGGTGTCCACCTTGTAATAAAAGCTGCTCTCCACCGAAGGCGAAAGTTTCTTCAATTTTCTTCTTATAATCCTCGATGGAAGTAATGTAAACTTCTTCGTGACCAGGACGACGGTAGAAATTGCAAAATTTACAATTGGCAATACAGACATTAGTGGTGTTGGAGTTACGATCAATAATCCAGGTAACTACCTTGCCGGGAACATGATGCTGCCGGATTTTATCACCGACGTACATCAGTTCAGCAGTAGTTGCATTTTCAAATAAAAAAACGCCTTCTTCAGCAGTCAGGAATTCTAATTGCAGG
>CALLLR010000280.1 GCA_938008185.1 uncultured Saprospiraceae bacterium | reverse complement strand
ATTTTCTGGAAAGGTGTGTAAGATATCAAATGCTTCTTGTCGGTAGCGGTTCATCACTTCTTCGGCATATTCCAGACCTCCGCTTTTCCGAACAAATTCAATCACTTCGCGGACTTTGTCTGGCTTTTCATTATGACGTTTGACATTATTGATAATCCGGCGACGATCCGATTTGCTTGCGTGGCTGAGCGCATAAATGAGGGGCAAGGTCATTTTCTTTTCCTTAATATCAATACCGAGTGGTTTTCCGACGTCGTCCGTTCCATAATCAAAGAGGTCATCTCTAATTTGAAAAGCAATTCCGATTTTTTCGCCAAATAATCTCATTTTTTCAATCATCTCTTTATCATTCGTCGTAGAAGCGGCGCCGGAAGCACAGGTACAAGCGATGAGCGAGGCGGTTTTTTGCCGGATAATATCGTAGTAGACGGCTTCGTCAATATCCAGTCGACGCGCTTTTTCGAGCTGTAAGAGTTCTCCCTCACTCATTTCTTTGATGGCGTTGGAAATGATGCCGAGCAGTTGGTATTGCTCTTCTTTGATGGCGAGGAGCATTCCCTGGGCTAAAAAATAATCACCCACGATAACGGCAATTTTGTTTTTCCATAGCGCATTGATGGAGAACATTCCCCGGCGTTCGAAGGAATCATCTACTACGTCGTCATGTACAAGGGTAGCAGTGTGAAGGATTTCGATAAAAGAAGCGGCGGTATAAGTACTTTCCTTGAGGTCACCGCAGAGTTTAGCGACTAAAAAGACAAAAATAGGGCGAACCTGTTTCCCTTTACGCTGAACAATATAATAGGTGATCTTATCCAACAGTGGAACCGGGCTTCGCAGCGCATTTCGAAATTTATCCTCGAAGATATCAAGTTCTTTCGCTATTGGTTTTTTGATATCCGCTAAAGACTTCCCCATTCGCCTGTTTGATTATTTAAATTGGTCGCAAAATACAATATTAGAACAAGTACCAAGACATACTTAACTATAATTTTGTCTTATTACCTAGTTGCTTTCTTTAACAATATAAATTATGTGATTGTTGACGTAATTTTTTATTCATCAACCAGAAAATTTTACCTTTACTCCTGAACAAACATTAAACACGTGCTAGCACTCTTCCGAACCAACCAATTTGTGGCAAATATCTTTTTGCTTCTGTACGCAATTATCGTACGGGGTTCTGTGTTTATGCAATCTGAGTCGATAGTGCTGAGTCAACCTGGTATTTTCAGCAAGTTATTATACCAATGGATTCCGTCTCACAGTATCGAAGGTCTTGTGGTGGCGACCGTTTTGGTCTTTGTTCAGGCGGTCCTCATTAATATTATCGTGGGAAAGAACCGAATTGCCAATGAAATCAGTTTATTGCCGGGAATGTTTTACGTATTGTTGTCTTCGGCATTCAGCGAATTTTTATACCTATCTCCGCTGATTTTAGCCAATACTTTCTATATCATCGTATTAATGGAACTCCTATCTACTTACCGTAAATATTCGGCAGCAGGAGCGATTTTCAATATCGGACTGTGGGCGGGTGTCGCCAGTTTATTTTATGGCTCGTATTTGTTTTTATTTATTTTAGGAGTGGCCGGGCTGGCAATCCTTCGTTCCTTTAAACTCAGGGAACAACTCATGGCCATATCCGGTCTGCTGGTCCCTTATATCCTGGCAGGTACCTATTTTTTTATGACGGATAATTTTTCTGAATTCTGGCAAGAACAAATGCAAGACAATTTTGGATTTCTTGATTTACAAGGTACGCCCGATTTAATTTTTTATATTAAAATAGGATTACTGGGATTGATGTTGCTGACCTTTATTTTTAGTTATAATAATTATACAAAAAAGAAAAATATTCAACAGCAAAAGTATATCAACGTGCTTTTTACTGGTCTGCTTTTATCAACTCTTCCCTTATTTTTTCAGGCAAATATCCACCTTGACCACCTGTTAATCCTAGTTCCAGCGGCCGGAATTCTCCTCTCTTTCAATTTTCAAAATGCCCGCGGCTCCTTCGCGGAGAGTGCTCATTTATTGCTGCTGGTTGGCCTCTTGGTATTACAGTTTTCCTTTTATTGGTAGTAGAATTTATTCTAAAATAATTTATATGCCCTCAAATGACATTTAATAAAATAAGTTTATCTTGCAAGTCGTTTTGAAAGCCGTGTGAAGGAATTGAGTATTCTATTACTTCATCAGATTTGGAATTTACTCCCTCTACCTGCAATTACATTCTTATCCTTGAACATAAGTACTTGTTTTTACACCTAAAAGACAAATGTTTTTTTGCTTTGGCAAGGAGTTTGTCAACAATTACATTAACAATATTACTAATACATAAAAAATGAAGCATCTGTTTTTTTCTTTAGTTTTTATCGTGGCAGGCAATTTCCTTACCGCTCAGGAGACACCCGTAAAATGGTCTTTTACCGCCGAAAAAGTCACCGAGCAAGAATATAATCTGGTCATTACGGCCAGTATAGACGCTGGCTGGTCGGTCTACTCCCAATATCTGGAAAGTGATGATGGTCCGATAAAAACCAAGTTTGAATTTCAACCATCCAAGAATATGGAATTGATTGGGAAAACCGCAGAATCTGGCAACAAAAAGGAAAGTTACGACGAATTGTTCGGTATGAATCTAATAAAATTTAGTAAAAAAGCGCAATTTACCCAACGGGTGAAAGTTACCGACACATCCGAGCCGGTTATTGGATTTGTGACCTTTATGAGTTGCGACGAAACCAGTTGTTTGCCGCCTACGGACGTTGATTTTAGTATCTCATTGCTATAAATAAACCCTTCGAGTAACAAACGCTGCTTCTAAATTATCGATTATGTCTTAATTTAGCGTTAAAAAAGATTTAAATTCATCTTAATTTTTTCGATTAAGCTAATTATGCTTTAAATTGTGGAATCATATAAATTGGCAGCCGGGACTTTCGGGCTGCCAATTTTTATAAGTACTTGGAAAATATTTTAATTTAATCTGTCCACTTACTTAAACACCAGAAAATAATCTATCATGTACAAACCTGCGAGCCTTTGGGTAATTTTCCTGACTTTTCTTTCGGTCAGTCTATCCGCCCAGATTTACAGTCCCGTCAAGTGGGTCACCACCCACGAACAAACCGCAGACGGAGAATTTGATCTTATTTTTACCGCTACCATTGATGATGGCTGGTCGATCTATTCACAATATCTGGAAAGTGATGACGGCCCAGTTCGAACTACTTTTGAATTCGAAAAAGGTGTGGGCTACAACCTCGTAGGGAAAAATATCGAAACCGGCGATAAAAAAGAAGGTTACGATGAGTTGTTTGATATGAACGTGATCAAATTTCAGCACAAAGTCGTTTTTACCCAAAAAATAGAAATAACAGATTACAGCAAACCCATCGTCGGCTACTTCGAGTTTATGACCTGCGATGCGACCAAATGTTTACCGCCAGATATGGTAGATTTTGAATTTACCCTGGAAAATAAAATGTCCGGTGGTGCTGGCGCAGCTACGGATACTGGAAATGGAGCGGGAAGTGCCACTAAAGAAATAGTCGAAACAACAATATCAACTACGCCCGTCCCTCCGACCGCCCCCAAAATAACTGAACAGACCACAACTAATGTTACACCTTCTGCTCCACAAAACGTACCAACACCAGCGCCCACCAAACCGGTCATTGCGCAAAAAGAACCCACCAAGCTAAAAACTACGCCGATCAAAAAGGCGGAAACCAATACGCCCGCCGAGGTAGCTACTACCCCTGCGCCCGTGGAGCCACAAGCAAATATCGAATCCGGTATTCTCGATCCCGTCAAATGGAGCATGAAAATTGATAAGGTTTCTGACGATACTTATGATCTTACCTATCAGGCGAAAATCGATGAGGGATGGTACCTTTACTCTCAGTATCTTGCCAGTGATGATGGACCAGCAAAAACGGAATTTAACTATGATCCTTCGGAGGTACATACGCTTGTAGATAAGAACGAAGAAATCAGTGATTATCGAATAGCGGGCTATGATAAATTTTTTGACATGGAAGTCATTAAATTTAAAAAAGAAGTTTCTTTTAAACAAAGAATTAAAACAACAGACATCAATCAACCGATCAAAGGTTACTTGATCTTTATGACTTGCAATGATGGACAGTGTCTACCACCAACGGATGTAAGTTTCTACACAGAGCCAGGAACTTTAGTAGCGCTGACGGGAGAAGCGGCGGACGCAAAATTGTCCACACTAACTCCCGCTGCTACTCAGCATAAAGGCGCCGCCGCAAAATTTGAAGACGGAAAGATTGATCAAAAAGTATCCATGATTTCCGAAACTTATAAAGAACCTCTGGGTAACTGTGGCGAAGAAGATGATGCTACCGGACAAAGCACCATTTGGATGTTTATCATGGGATTTGCGGGTGGACTACTCGCGCTGTTAACGCCTTGTGTCTTTCCGATGATTCCACTAACCGTTAGCTTTTTTACGGCCGGAAGCAAGGACCGTAAAACGGGTATTAAAAACGGTCTCATTTATGGTGCTTCGATCATTGTCATTTACGTAAGTATTGGATTGATTTTTACTGCCTTGTTTGGACCAGAAGTACTCAACTGGCTTTCTACACACTGGCTACCAAATACTTTATTCTTTTTAATTTTTATCATTTTTGCCCTTAGTTTTTTTGGATATTTCGAACTTACTTTACCAAGTTCCTGGACAAATAAAACAGATTCCATGGCGGATAAAGGTGGCCTTGTGGGTACCTTTTTTATGGCTTTCACCCTGGCGCTGGTTTCTTTCTCGTGTACCGGTCCGATTATCGGAACCGCATTAGTGCAGTCAGCAACAAGTAGTTCAGTTGGACCATTTTTTGTGATGCTCGGATTCTCGCTGGCACTAGCTTTACCGTTTGGTTTGTTTGCGGCTTTTCCAGCCTGGTTAAATTCTTTACCGAGTTCGGGTGGATGGATGACTTCGGTAAAAGTAGTTTTAGGATTTTTAGAATTAGCCTTTGCCTTTAAATTCTTATCCGTGGCAGATATGACGGAGAACTGGGGCTTTTTACGATACGAATTATTTATGGGAATTTGGGTATTACTCGCAATTGGGTTAACACTTTACCTATTTGGGTATATTCGTTTTCCACACGATAGTCCAATCAAGAAATTATCTCTCCCACGTACCGGATTAGCACTCGCATCCTTAGCGTTGACGGTTTATTTAGCTTCAGGATTTATGATCAACGAAAAAACCAAAGCGTATAGTTCGCTCTCTATGCTAAGTGGTATTTCACCTCCGGCCAACTATAACTTCTTTCTACAACAAGAAGCACTTTCTTCTTCCAGGCAAGATCTAAAAGACCGATTTAAATCTTTTACCAAATGTGCGAATGACCTGGATTGTTTTAAAGATTATTACGAAGGAATGACTTATTCACAAGAAGTTAATAAACCAGTACTACTGGATTTTACGGGCCACGGTTGTGTAAACTGTCGTAAAACGGAAGAGCTTATCTGGATCGATGATCAGGTATGGGACAAGATCAACGAAGATTATGTTTTGATTTCACTTTACGTTGATGATCGAAAAAAACTGGATGAAATTTTCATTTCAAAATATACCAATAAAAAACTACGAAACGTCGGTCAAAAATGGACTGATTTTCAAATTGTAAATTTCCAACAAAATTCACAGCCACTATATGTACTAATGAGTCCGGACGAAAAAGTTATGGCAGCCCCGCGTGGATTTAAAGAAGGAGTTCAGGATTATGCAGACTTTCTGGATTGTGGGTTGAATACGTTTAGAAATATTGGAGGGACGAGTGAGCTGCGGTAGTTACCTTGAATAAGAAAATTAGAAAAAAGAAAAGCGCATTATTATTTTATTCATTTGTGGTTCGGCAACCTCGTGGATTACTAAAAAAATAATTAACGACCCGGGTGGATTGCATCATCATTTCACCTCTTGCATTTTGTTTATTTAGTTGGGTAAAGTGTTTACAACTACTATGAGTAGATAAATCAGAAGGACTGTAAGCAATCTGGTTGTTCTTGTGGGACTGTTCAGTAAAGTGTGTCAATTTTTTATTTATTGATCCATTTACTGAACCGTTCTCCAAATTTTTCTTCTAGCTCCTGTTGGATACTTTTCCAAGCAAAAGCTTTGCGCTTCCATGATTTCTCATTTTGCATCA
>CALLLR010000279.1 GCA_938008185.1 uncultured Saprospiraceae bacterium | reverse complement strand
GAAAATTAATTACCACGGTAAGCCGCAAAGAGAATATGCTTTTGATATGCTGTCTGGTTGTTGCGAAGAGACCTTTTTATCCTGTCGACCCGATCAGTCTGCGGATCCGGATTTATTTGGGATGCCGTTGATCTTTGATAGTTTTTTGGGATTAGGGCCTTTTGGAGCGATTGCTTCCGCCTTTCGGGAAAATCCGAATACAGCCTGGTTGGTTGTCGCCTGTGATCTGCCGCTTTTGGATAAAGAGGGTATAGAATATTTAATTCAGCACCGGGATACCTCTAAAGTGGCCACGGCTTTTAACAGTCCGGATAATGAATTTCCGGAACCCTTGATTACAATTTGGGAGCCCCGGAGTTATCCGATCCTATTGTCTTTTTTGGCGCAGGGATATTCTTGTCCAAGGAAGGTCTTGATCAATTCGGAAGTGGCGCTGGTCGATGCGCCGGATACACGAGTATTGACGAATGTGAATTCACCGGAGGATTTGGAACAATTAGAGTTTAAAAATTAGTAGTAATTTTTGCTCTATCAAGGATGTGCCGCTACCCAAACGGCACCATTTTCAAAAAATTCTTTTTTCCAAATCGGTACGGTTTCTTTTAAGGTATCGATGGCAAAGGAACAGGCGTCGAAGGCGGCTTTACGGTGGGGGCAGGCAACACTAATGATGACAGCAATTTCTCCGATGGTCAAGGTGCCTACACGGTGGTGGATCGCCATTTTTTGTACAGGCCACTGTTGAAAAGTCCGTTCGGCAATTTTACGCATTTCGGAAATAGCCATGGGGACGTAGGCTTCAAATTCCAGTTTTATAACTGCTTTTCCCTTAGTTTGATTACGGACGGTACCGATAAAATTGACGATACCTCCCGCCCCGGGATGAGCGACAAATTCCAGACAGGTTTGTTCACTTAAAGGTTTGTCTGATATTTGGATATCTATCTTTTTTTCCAAATTTGGGTTGATTTTATTTTATCCGCCACTGACAGGAGGGATCAAGACTACTTCGTCTGTTGGTCTGATTTGCAGATCATCGTCCGCGTATTCGTTATTGACGGCGATAGCCAGAGAATTTAATTTTTCGAACTGCGGGTAATTTTTTAACACTGCTTTTTTTAAGGCTAAAACGGACATACCTTCTGAATAAGGTATGTCCATTTCGGGTCCTCCGACGATATCTTTGGCAATCCCAAAAGTAAGTACTTTCATAGTTATCGGATTAGCGTAACGTCTCCTTTAAACGTTTCGGTAGAACATCCATCCACGGAAAGTTCAATATTATAAAGGTAGACATCCGAAGGAGATAAATCTCCACCACGACGACCATCCCAACCTTGAGTAGGATTATCGTTGTTATAAACCAAGTTACCGAAACGGTCATAAACCTGAAATAAATTTACATTTATTACACTCGCTTCGTTCGCAGCTACAAAATTGAAATTACTATTTTCCACGTCGTTAGGACTAAATGCGTTCGGCATTTTAATCTCATCTCCTTCAGGTACATCATAGGCAAACATAGCGGAAACATCATCACAGGTTCCGTTAGTATCACTGATAAGTAATTGATATTGAACATCACCACTAATAGTCACGGTCGGATTGGGGCAGTCAGTACAACTAAGTCCGTCAGTATTACCATCTCCTACTACAGTCCATTCATAAGTATAAAATGGATCAACAGGTACATTTTCAACAACAAACATATCTCCCTGACAAACACTGAGGGATACATCTCCCACTGCTGGAATGGCCGGGATGATATTAACAGTAGCTGTAGTAGATCCTTGACAAGTATTTTCAGATGTTTCGACGACGGTAAATTCAGTGGTTTGATTTAGGTTGACTATTACCGTTGGTTGACCATCATTATCTACTAATTCTACGGGGTCCCAATTATAGGTACTACTCGCAGTTGAATTATCAACCGTCAAGGTGATGTCAGTATCTTCACAACCGCCAACGTCGCTAACGACGGGTACTGGGTTGGGGAATATTTCAAACTCCTGAGAAGTAGTATCGGCACATCCAATTCCTGTACTAACGATTAACTGTACAGTTTGTGAGCCCACATTGGCAAAAGTATAAGTCGGGTTTTCTTCATTACTAGAACCTCCATCTCCGAAATCATAGGTGAAATTTTCGATGGGTCCAATGGAGTTACTGACAATATCAACGGGTCCTTCACAGACGTCAATGACCGTAAATGCAGCTTCGACCTGTTGGATGGTAATGGGTTCCTGAACCGTCGTTTCACAAATACCACTGACGCCAGTTAAAATTAGTTCCGCAATAAAAGTTCCGGAAGATAGATACTCGTGGGATACATTCGGCTGATTGCTGATCACAACTCCATCCCCAAACTCCCAACGGAAACTTTGAATGTCAACGGTATCCAACAATGTAAAGTTGACAATTTCTCCAAGACAAAGTAAATTCTGGTCGATCGCAAAATCACCTTCGGGTCCAACGAGCGTAAACTCCCTCATGGTCGTATCCCGACAACCAAAGCTGGTCGAAGCGACGTACTCTACGGTGAACGTTCCTTTATCAAAAGTAATACTAGGAGCTGCATCCGTAGAAGTACTACCATTTCCAAAATCCCAATTAGCCGTTAGAGGACTGGTCGTCACGCTATTGTCCATAAAATTTATTATTGCAGGGAAGCAAATAGGATCCTGGCCATCGACATTAGTCGTAAAGTCAGCAACTGGAAAATCCTGTACTCTAACTGTGTCTGTGATTGGTCGCATACTTCTACACCCCGTAGCTGTTTCTTCTAGTGCGAGATTGACCACAAAAGTTCCAGATGTGTTATATAACGCAGTGTCATTCTGTAGATTACCCGTCATCCCATTTCCAAAATCCCAAGTGTATTCAACGGGAGATACTTCACCTGCTAAGATGAAATCAGAAGCCTCAAAGGCTACCTCTGAGCCTACACAAATATTGGCAGGGCTAGGATCGGTTGTAATATCGGCAGAGGGTTCATAAACCGTTATCTCTTTGGTTACTGATCCAGGACAACCAATAACATCTTCCACTGACAAGGTCACCGCTATAGTAGTGACTAAAGGTCCAGCCAATGGTCCTTCTGGAAACGGAGAAGTAGAATAAGTATGGGTAACAACCGTATCGGTGCCCATAGCCATATCACCGAAATCCCATTCCCACGAAACAAGGGTTGTATCAGCTACACTCATGTCGGTAAAAGTGATGGCCTCGGAAGGAATACAAATGGTATCCTGGGTAAAGGAAAAATCAGGTTGTGCACTAAATACCCAAACGTCCTGAGAAGCGGTATCGCGGCAACCATTGATGTCGGTAACCACTAAATCTACGGTATGATCGCCGGGCGTACCAAATACCTTATTAGTCATCACGTCCATCGTCGTAATCGGTCGATCCCAGCTAAAGTGCCAATCGTAGCCTTTCCAACAACGGTCGTCTACATCCTGCGCCATACTACCATCGAGCGTTATATCCGTTCCGATACAAACAAAGGAATCTACCATAAATTCGGCCTGAATATCTTTTACATAAACAATGGCAGAATCAACCGAAGCAGGACACCCACTCATGTCATTTTCAGCAGTAAGAAATACCATATAATTTCCGGTAGTATCGTATAAGTGTGTCAAGTCGGCAACAGTACTGAAGGTACTGTCTCCGAAATCCCAGGTAATGCTCGTTGCATCCACGGAAGAATCCCGGAAAGCGATATTGAATGGATTTTCACAATCCACCAAATAATCCAGGCGAGCAATGGGTCCGTTGACCGTGATAAAGTTTTCTTTTGTCACTTCGGAAAAACAGCCATTGTATTCTACCTGCAGGGTGATGTCCTGCGGGCCATTGCTATTATCAAAATTATAGAATAATTCACTTTCGGTAAAACAGTGAGAAGCACGTCCCTCTTCGGCACTAAAATGCCAGGCATCAATATTTGGGTCATTGGTTAAATCTGTGAACTGTACAGTATCTCCTGGACAGACGGTAGTTTCCGTTACCGTAAAATCAGGCGTAATCGGTGCACCAACTTCAATGCGAACTGCGTAAGAAGTATCGCGACAACCCTGATCATTTTCAATAATCAAAATGACATCGTATTCTCCCGGATCAACAAAAGTATGACTATGATCATCATCATTATTAAAGGTCTCTTGTGAACCATCGCCATAAATATAGGTGTAGCTAACGATTGGATCTACCGAAGTACTAGAATCCGAGAAAATCACTTCTACGGGTGCACAACCATCCACTACATCCGGCATAAAGAGCGCATTGGGTTCGTAGATTGTATCCAATAAAAACCCGATTACCGTACAACCTTGTGGGCTGGTAACCTCGTAATCAATTCTTAAAATTATATCTCCTTTTTTAGAGTAAATCGTGGTATCCGGATTAATATATTCGAAAGTAGGAGACATTTCATCCGAGGTTAGAATATTATCCATGGGCATGTTTATCCGATTTACGGTCCATTCGTAGACTGCATTAGGATCCATATATTCAGGTGTCAGGGTAAGCTGAAAAGGATCATCACAGACCGGATCAGCCGTGAGGTTAAATTCGGGAGAAATCTCCTGCACAAAAACGGTAATGGTGGTATCTCCCATACAACCACCTGCAGCTGTTACGTTTAGCGCAATCGTTTTATTTCCAGGAGTACTGTAAGTAACGAAAGGGTTGACTTGATTAGAAGTTGGGGGGGTGGCATCTGCTCCAAAGTCCCAACTGTAAGCACCAACGGTAGAATTATTATCAATTTGCACGGACTCGTTTAAACAAATGGTGTCCGGAATGATAAAACTGGCTAATGGATTTCCAATGTTGACATTACGGGTAATTACTCTGGAACAACCAGCAGTATTGGTGGCTGTCAAAGTGACATCAAAACTACCTTCCTCTGTGTAAGTGACGTTGGGTGGGTTGACAGCAGTGGAGGTTTGTCCATTTCCAAAATCCCAATTATAGGTAAGACCGGAGCTAGTGGAGGTATTATTAAAACCTACCTCTAAGGGAGCCGTACAACTAACGGCAGGATTAGGAGTAAGGGTAAAGTCTGCGTCCGGTTGTTGGGAAGCAGTAACAACATCTTGAAATAACTCAGTAGTATTACAACCTGGCAAATTAGTTGTAACTTCTAAACCAATATCAAATGTACCACCCGTAGTGTAAGTATGAGTGGGGGTTGGTCCATCCCCCGTGCCTCCATCTCCGAATGACCACTGATAACTAGTAACTGTAATATCAGGATTACCCACTATTTCACTAGTAAAACTGGTAATTAGAGGAGTACATCCCCCCGTAGGGTCTGCGGTTATATTTAACTCCAAACCTTCGAAAACGTTAATTGTCACCGTTCCAATAAGTGGACCTCCCTGTGTTTCCCGTAATTCTACGTTGAAGGTACCAGGCTCTCCAAAAGTATTCGTAGGATTTTGGGTAGAGGCCACCGCTCCGTCCATAAAATCCCAGAAGTAGGAAGGCTGCCCCCCAGGTCCGGAAAAAGATACTTCCAGAGGGATACAACCTTCTGTCACGTTCGCAGTTTGCGCTAGGATTTCATTGATATAGGAAGAAAAGATAAGAATGGAGAATAGTAGTAGAAAACGTATTTTCATAACTAAATATGTTTTTTTGGCAGTAATTATACCGTTTTTGTAAGACATTACATTATATATATCTTGCAAACATAACTCAAAACAGCTAAGTTTGCAATTAAGAAATAATATAAGAATGAATACTATAATACGTTTTTCCGTTTTCTTTGTGCTGTTTTTGAGCCCTTTTTTTGGGAATAGTCAAGAATTAGATACGCGACAAGCGCCCTTACCCTGTGTCGATAAAACCTTTTCCATCGTTGCCCATATTGTTTTGGACAGTTTAGGGGAACCTAATATAACGGAGGATGAGATTATGGAAGCGATTGATTCAGCTAATTCAGCCTTTGCGCCCATTTGTATTGGTTTTGAGATTTGTGAGTTTAGAACGATTCCTAATTTCCAGTATGATGATTTAGACCGTCAAACGACGGAGTGGGAAGAATTACAAGTAAAATATCATGTAGCCCGTCGAATTAATATGTTTTTTGTTAATGATTTTGGGGCGACAGAACCCTACGTTTGTGGATTTGCTGGTTTAGGAGATATTACTGAGTTAGAGCGTAGTGGAATTGTGATTCTTAAAGGAGATTGTATTGCTCCGGGAAGCAGCACTATTACGCATGAACTTGGTCATTATTTTAATCTGTTACATACTTTTGAAGGAGATCGGGAAGAACTGGTAAATGGTAGTAATTGCGCTACGACGGGTGATTTAATTTGCGATACTCCGGCAGATCCTTTCAGGGTTGGTGATATGATAGCTACCTATGTAGACGTGGCGGAAGGATGTCGTTTTATTTTATCAGAACAAGATCCTAATGGGGAATGGTATGCGCCACACGTTGGAAATTACATGAGTTATTATCCCTCTTCCTGTGCTTGCGGGTTTACCTACGAGCAATATTTAAAAATGGCTAATACTTATCTAAATGCTCCCGAAAAGATGTGGTAAAGGACATGGAATAAAAAAAATCATGCTTGGGATCAAAAGGTCCAAACACGATCGTTTTATAAGAGAGATTCTCTTTTAATTCTCTAATTAAAAAATCATGTTTGGAACGGGTGATCCAAACACAATTTCAAAGAGAGAAGGAATTTTAAAATCTTAAGGTTTCTTTACTTTCAGATTAGGTAAGGGGATTAAGTTTTTATTATTGTAGTAGTATGAAAATAAGCTGTTTCTCATTTGGATTTTCCCTTAATCTGATCGTTAAACAAATATCGGCAGTAACTTTTAAACGACCAATAGCGATAATGGGGGATATTTAGAAGGATAGAAGAAGTAAGCGATAAAATTTCAGTCTAAAACGTTAAAATTCAGCTCAATTGAAGTTCCTTCGGAAACCTTTAAAAATCGGCAGGTTCCGCCTATTTTTTCCATTCGATACCGCATGTTGTCTAGTCCATTCCCTCTCCCCTTTTCCTTTTGGGCAAGATCAAATCCAACGCCATCATCCGTAATAGTCAAAATAAAATGACCTTTTTCCATTCTCATTTCGATCAATACCTTACTAGCGTGGGCATGTTTGACAATATTGTTTAAAATCTCCTTGTAAGAAAGAAAAACCATCCGTCGTATTTTTCCAGAGACCATTTGTTCTTCGGGCAAGTCACCGGTGATATCGAACAGGTGATCGACATCTAGACCATCAAAAAGCTGTTCGACATAACTCATCAGGTAATGGATCAGTTTACCTAACAAATCGTTACGGGCGTCCACTGCCCAGATCGTTTCGCGAATATTAATAGATATTTCCTGTGCATCGGTCGTTAGTTTTTCCATTTCTCGTTTCCATTTAGGATTCTCAAATTTAGTTTCCAGCATGGCCGTTTTTAAGCTGATGGCAGAAAGTCGTGAACCCAGATCATCGTGCATATCTCTGGCGATTCGAAGTCTCTGCTTTTCTAAGGCCATATTTTTTTCAAATACTGCCTGCTCTTTTCTTCTTTTTTGGGTTTGAAAAAAAGTGACGAAACAATAGACAGAAAAAACTACCAGACTAAGGATAAGAATCTTGAAGGTCAAGGTTTTTTTAAAAGGAGGAAGCAACGTAATTTCGAGCTTATCCGTAAGGTCTGTATTCCAGACACCATCTGAATTGGCTGCCTGTACTTCGAAAGTATAATCGCCCGGTTCTACGTTGGTGTATTGGCATTTCCCTCCACTTTCGGCTATTTGCCATTCCGTTTCTTCAGGAGAAAGACGATAACGAATTTGGTTATCAATCGTGTTACTGTATTCTTTAGAAACAAAATGAAATTCCAGTTTATTATCATTTGGTTCGAGACGCAATCTTTTGATTTCTTCCATGTTGGTGGCTCCCGTTTTATCACACTTTAAATTAGGTCGTTTTTTACCATCAATAAGTATTTCCGTAATCTGAGGCACCGCCAAGGGTACTTTTGATTTAATATCCTTAGGGTCAAAAATTATTAGACCTGATTCACCACCAAATGCTAATCGACCATCTTGCAACTTTATGTGCGCATTTCTCGAAAACCTTTTACTTCCCGTACCATCGGCCTGGTTGTAATCGACAATTTCTTTGTCGCCTGGATTAAATCGATAGATACCGCTATTGGAGGATAGCCAAAGGTTTCCCTCATCATCCGGCAACACCCCGAATACCTCATTTGGGAGATTGCTTTCCTTACTGTGATAAGTAAGGAAATTTGTATTATAATTAAAAGATACCAACCCGTCTGACCCTCCAATCCATAAAAGAGAATCACCAGGATGAGCAAACATATCATAAATAGCTCCGCTGTAAGTAACACTATTTTTTTTCGAAAAGTCTACGGGATCATAAAAGGTTAATTTGGTGATACCTTCTAAGAAAATTAATTCGCCTTCTGGGTTTTGATATAAAAATAACGCATCGCTGATCTCCTCACTACCGGGAATCTTTATTGGACGTAATGAGCCATTACCTTCTTCGCTAATCGTAAAAATTCCTTTCTCCGGGCCACAAGAAAAAATCATACGGCCATCTTGTAACAATAATACTCGGTCTATATGTTTATTTATATCTTTCTTGACAAAATGATTAGAATTCTCTTCAACAAAACACTGTTCTCCTATGTAGTAATTTGTCCACAATTGGCCCTTAGATCCTTTAACAACGTGATAATCCATCATATTATCACGATTCGGAATGTTGGAATTTATTTCTCGAATCGTTTCTCCTTTATTATTTATAATGATAATTTTTTTATTGGTAAAAACCCATATTTCATCATTTCTGCGTTGAATTAAATTCGTTACAACGGTACCATTTAGCAAATTTGTAAATTTAATTTTATCAGGCTGGGTATAATAAATGCCATCACTCCTACTGGATACCCAGATATTATGGTCGTTATCTACCAGTGCGGTAACAATTTGGTTATCAGAATTTAATGCTTTAAAAATGTCAAAATTTAGCTGTTCAGTAATTTTTCTTTCCGTAGTGTTGTATAAGAAAAGATCTCCGATTTTAGTCGCCAGGAGTATTTCATTTTTTTCAAAAAGAGACAATCCGGTTACTACTCTTAATGGTTCTCCCTTCCATAGAACAGTTTTACCAGGCAAAGATGATTCAAGAAAGACCTCTTTTAGGTTATCCTTTCCACCGACCAATAAGCTATCTTCACTAGTGGGATAAATCGAAAAAATACCTGAATCATCCGAGACAATTTTCTGAGTACTCTTTAGTTGCCCCTCTGAAAATTTAAAAATTTTCAACAAATTACCAGCTAAACCATAAACATAGACTACGGTTGTATTCCCAAATTTCCTGACCATTCCCCGGTTAAACCGATTAGCTTTCACCCCAATTGAAGCCGTAAATCTTTTGGTAGAAATATCAAATTGACGAAGGCTGTCCTTGTGTAATAACCAGATAATATTATCTGTTCTACCACAACTATGAAATTCTGAAATCATTTCACCTTCCTCGTTCTTGATGGGATAAGACGTAAATTTTTCCGTTTCAATATCATAGTGATTTAAAGACTGATAAGTTGTGACCCACAAGTCATTATTTTCGTCTTCTATCATTTGGCCTTGTACATTATTACCTAACATTCCTGAAGAATCAACGGGATAGATTCCATAATCCCTTATCTTAAAACCATCGTACCGTTGCAGGCCAGAACTCGAACCGATCCATAGAAAATCTTTCGAATCTTTAAATAAAAAACTATTGGCAGGATTCCGTAGCTGGTCAGAGGTGGTGAGCTGTTGCCAATGTAAATGTCGTCCTGACTGTGCAGAAAGCGTAAAAGAGAAAAAAAATAAAAAAACATTAAAAATCGTATTTCGCATTGATCACAAAATTCTAAAAAACTGGATACAAGTAACCAAAGTAAAAAAAATCGAACAAAAGATAAAGTCTTTTAATTCGATTGTTTCTTCGTAGATCAAAATGCAAACTTACGGATTTAAAAAACTAGAGAGTGTTACCAATCCTCCAGTTCCCGGAGGTACACAATTATTAGGACAAGGCATCACCACCTCATCAGTTGAGTCATCCATAAGTTGGCCATTACTATTAATTCCAACCACTATCTTTGCCGCAGGTTTAGCGTCGCTCGTTATAAATCCAGGAATCTGGACCATAGTGGTTGCGCCATCATCTTGTAACGCTTTTAGTTCATCTTTGTAATATTTGGGGCCAAATATTTGAGCACTGTTTACAAATGTTACTTTAGAAATTGGTACTTTCATTATATTTAATTTTAAGGTGGGTTTAGAAAAAAATAACAACTTAAAGATAATCGCATCCATCCAGAATTTTATCCCCCTTTTGTACTATTTTCATTAAAAAATAGAATAATGAGGGTGATTTTCCCTTAAAATATCTTTTCTTGTAAGCAATTACCTCTCAAAATTATTAAGACATGACTAAAACGCTAGACATATGTATTGTAGAAGACTCCGATGATTATAGGATAGCACTAAAGGAAATGATTAACGCTACCCCTGGATTCACATGTATACAAACGTACGCAAACGGAGAAAGTGCTTTAAAAAGAATACCTAGTCATGCACCGGATATTGTATTGGTCGACATTGGACTTCCGGGAATTTCAGGATTAGAATTGATAGCATCTATAAAATCTAGAATTCCTAAAATCCAATTTATCGTCTTAACCGTATCAGAAGAAGGAGATAAAATTTTTAACGCTCTTAAAGCTGGAGCCAGCGGTTATTTACTAAAAAGTACATCGCCAAAAAAGATCATCGAAGCTATTCAGGATTTAGCAAACGGAGGCGCTCCCATGAGTCGAAAAATTGCTCGTCTCGTAGTAGCGTCTTTTCAGGGATTACCAGCTGTACAAGAGAATCCCTACGATAAAATTCTTACCAACCGAGAAAAAGATGTACTTCAGGAATTATCTAAAGGACTACTTTATAAAAACATTGCTGCAGAATTAAATATCTCCATCGAAACCGTTAAAAGTCATTGTCATAATATCTATACTAAACTCCACGCAACGACCCGCACGGAGGCCATCAATAATTATAAAAATGGCCGTAAAAATAAATAATCAGAAACAATTTTCTCTTTGATGAAAAAATCCCGACGATCGTAGTTGATCGCCGGGATTTTATTTTCTAGAAATTTTCTAAGAAAATCTATCACTTTCTGATTCTTACTGAACAGAAGTTTTGATATCCAATAAATAAAAATCTCTATTGTTATTGCTAGTCACCTGAACATCCGTTATTGTAAGGATGAAATAATCATCACCATTATTAGCCATGAAAACATTTCCTTCTTGAACTATTTCACTTGGATTTGCATCTACTCCATTTTCAAAAGCAACAATAATTGCCTCACGCGAATTGATGTTTTCAAAGTTAAAGAGTTCAGGGCTACTACTATTCGCAGCACGTAATGTTGTTCCATTAGCGCCGCTAATTTGCTGTCTCCAAGTAGGATCCGTGCTAGAAACAATACCCAAATCAATAATGTCTGCATTAGGAGAATTTACAGATACATTCTCTCCAGTATAAAGATTTAATCCTCCAAGCACATCAGCCGGACCATCTGCATTCGATAATAAACTATCTCTGTAAGTATTAGTAATCGGCGTACCCGCAATTACACTAACTTCTGTACTAGCCGTTTCACCAGTAAGGTCTTCTACTTCAAAGCTCAAGTTAGCGGTACCTGATTGCGTAAAGTTTACGGATACACTTGCCATATCAAATCCCGTCTGATCATCTCCCGACAAAGAATATGGATTCGCATCAAAATTGGTTCCGTTAAATCGCAACTCTGTTGGATCAATCAACTCACCATCGGCAAAAACTGCAATGGTAGATAGATTAGAACCTCCGGGAGTGGCCGTAATATTAAAACCATTCAAACCCAGGGCTACCTCACGAGGATTAGTCCCCATATAAGAAATAGTGGGTGGGGCACTAATAACGATTACGTCCACACTGGCTTCGTCTGTATTGCCATTAGCATCACGTACGATCGCAGAGTAAGTATAAGTATCAGGAGTAGAAGGTGCTCTCACTTCTACCGTAAAATTAAAACTAGTAGTGTTAACTCCAGTAAGAAGTGCATCACCGGAACCAATATCATTATTAACCAAGGTAGGATCAAGAGAAATAGTTACTCCATTTTCTTGAATAGTCAATAGATTCATATCTGCGTCTCCTTTAGAGCCTGTAATATTAAGCATAATTACTCCGCCTGGGCTTACTTGTGCATCAGCAGTAATAACTACAGTTGGTGGAATTTCAGTACTCAAAATTGGATCGTCACCACAAGCGGTGAGTCCAAAAATAGACACAGCTACCAGTAATAGTAAGTAATTTGAAAACATGGTGAATTTCTTCATCGTAATTTTTTTTAATTTAAAAAGTTTAATAAAATTTTGTGTTAATATGCACTAATTCGAAGAGGCCATTGAGGTCCCTTTTGTATTACTATAGATGATTATTTCCTGAATTTCGCCGCAAAGGTATACCTTTATGTAGCTCATTATTGCTGGCTGAGGTTAGATTTTCCAAGGTTAACTGTGGTAGGAACGAATAAAAAGAGGAAATGTTAGTGCGAAAAGGTATATTTTATAATAAATTTAACATAAGTAGTACCATCTTCACCAGTGGCTGGTAAATGGTAAGAGAGTCTTTCATTACAAGTTAACGCAATTAAAGAGTGCCAACCACTGGAGAAAATGGATGTTCTCTTCCACAGGAGGTTTCCTGTGGAGAGAACACTTAACCGGTTTGGACATTCTATACCGTTTATGTGGTAGTAGATTGTTTTCATAGCTTTAGTAATGATCAAATAATAATTTACCGGTTTAAAAGTGTGGACTGCAACAAGCCAGCTGGGTGTGTAAACTGACTCATTTTATCACAAGATAGCGACAAATATCACCGCAATGCAAGGGAGAAATCACCTACAGAAGTCCATTAAAACGCTTTAACACCAAAAAACAGGATTACTTAAAACATGTTAAGCCTTTTTAATCCTTTAACAATGATAATCAAATACTTATATATTTGTTAATTTTATTTTTTTAACACTGTTAACAACTTTAACTCACATAAATTATGGCCAAAAAGCCTGATTCTGACCGTTCGGCAAATAAATCGACCACTCCACCAAATTTTTTTAATAAAAAGGCCGCGGACAAACCGATTCCTAAAAGACAAAAATCTACCGAAATATACGTGACGGGTATCCTGGGCGGTGATCGGGTTACGCTGGGTCAGGCTATTACGCTAATTGAAAGTCAGCATCCTGACCATCAGATCCAGGCGCAGTCCATCGTTGAGGCTTGTCTCCCCCACGCCGGGAAAAGTTTTAGAATCGGTATCACAGGAACGCCCGGAGTAGGCAAGAGCAGTTTTATCGAAGCGCTAGGTATATATTTAGTACAACAACCCAAAAAAGTTGCGGTTCTAACCATTGATCCCACTAGTCAAAAAAGTCATGGTAGCATTCTGGGAGATAAAACAAGAATGCAAGATCTCTCGGTTCATCCCAATGCGTTCATTCGTCCTTCTCCAGCCGGTGATTCGCTGGGCGGGGTAGCTCGTAAAACCAGAGAAACAATGATTCTTTGTGAAGCAGCGGGCTACGAAGAGATTCTAGTCGAAACCGTCGGCGTAGGTCAATCCGAAACAGCAGTCCACTCGATGGTTGATTTTTTTCTACTCCTATTGTTACCAGGGGCGGGCGATGAACTACAAGGTATTAAAAGAGGGATTGTAGAAATGTCGGATTTAATTGCCATCAATAAAACCGATGGAAACCGAATTACTACCGCCAAACAATCACAAAAAGCCTATAAAAATGCTTTACATCTTCTACCGGCTACCGATAGTGGCTGGATTCCACCCGTGGTGACTTGCTCAGCTTTGGAAAAAACGGGCATTCCCGAAATTTGGCAAATCTGTTCTGATTATCGAAAAATGACTGAAAAGAATGATTTTTTCCAGAAAAAAAGAAAAAAACAGGCAAGTTATTGGTTACACGAACGAATCCAAAATGATTTACGGCTTCATTTACAAACTGATTCTACCATGAAAACCGCCCTCGAGCACATCGAAACGGCAGTGTTATCCTATCAAAAAACACCTTTTCAGGGAGCAAGAGAGATATTACAGCTATTGATAAAAAAGAATTAGACAAAGGAGTTCTTTAAAACTCCGAAATTACCTAAGAAAGGATAAAATTATCTAACTTCTAATTAAAATTATTTTGTATATTTGATGCGCATTCCAAAAACCGACGGAGCGTGCTGTGTGTGGTGCCTCCAATTCTTATTGATGAACATTTTATAATCCCTGAACATATTTTTCCTCTCTAACAATTCACAAAACCTTAACCTCACTTTACATTCCTGCTTATGCGGGCAAATTGGTATCTTTGTCACTCAACAACTACGGATATCAGTAGGTAATCTGAATTATCTGCTATTTTAAAAATTAAATCAGAAATTATGTTTGGAGACATGCAGGAAAAGCAGGAAGCACTGCGAAAAACACTTGGACAAATGCGTTTGGAAGGAGCAGCAGGAGATGGTCTTGTAAAAGTAACAGTTAACGGTAACAGGGAAATTGTCAATATTTCCATCCAGCCAGCTGCGATGACTCCGGATGATCCGGAACAACTCGAAGATTTATTACTTGTAGCTGTTAATCGAGCTATGTCTACGGCTGCAGAAACCGAAGCAGCAGAATCTCAAAAGCTAATTCAGGATATGCTACCTCCGGGCATGGGTGGATTGGCGGATATGTTTTCATAATAATATACCGGTCTAGTTCGTTTTTGCAAACGGGAGTACAACCGACTTTCGGAAATATTCCAATTTTTTTCTGTTTTTATACGAATTAGTGACTATTTGGAAAAAATGGCCTGATTCTTTGAATCATTATGACGATGAAATATTTCTTTACCATATTACTGATCGGTCTAACTTTACCCATGTTCGCTCAACTCGAGCAAGGTCTGATCGCCTATTATTCCTTTAATGACTGTACGCCCCGTGATAGTAGTGGTGTCACGGGTTCTGGTGCATTTGTCGGTTCGCCCGCTTGTGTTTGTGGGGTCAGTGGAAACGCGATTGAGTTAAATGGTTTTGATCAGGAAATGCTGATGCTCGGAAGAATCAATAATAACTTCGAGATTGGTGATTTTACGATCAGCATGTACATCAAGTCTACGAGTGCCGCAGGTACCCAATCTCTACTCAATAAGCGAGAAACCTGTGGAGTTGTCAATAGTCTAGGGATTCGATTAAATCCGGCGGCCAATAGCATATCGGTAGAACTTAGCGAGTCCAATGATCAAATGGCTAATGTAACTGGGTCTCTAGATTTTGGAAGTTGCTGGCAACACGTGGTCGTCGTACGATCCGGCGGACAAACTCAATTGTACATCAATGCGATACTCATCGAAGAAACCATATCCAATACCCGGGCTAGAGTAGATCTGGGAAATAATGCGGTCATGTCCGTTGGTGGTGGCGCCTGTGTTAGTGAAGCGGTAGACAATCGTTTTTCTGGACTCGTCGATGAAATAAAAATATACGAGCGAGCCTTTAATCAAACTCAAGTAGCGTCCCTTTACCTGGCTCCCGACCGGATTTCTACTTCTGACACCACCATTTTTTTGGGTAATTCTGTAAATATTCGTACGACAAATTCCTGTGCAACGGATTTTGAATGGACTCCGACTGATGGACTTGATGATCCTAATAATCCGAATCCGGTAGCCAGTCCTACTCAAACGACTACCTATACTGCGCTTTTCAATGATGGCATTTGCGCTGCGGTTGATAGCGTTACGGTATCGGTTATTGACCCCGAAGATCTAGACTGCGGCTTAGTATTCATGCCTACTGCCTTTACCCCCAATGGAGATAATGTGAACGATGCTTATGGCATCAGCAATCCCTATGCGATAGATGATTTGATCTCCTTTGAGATACTTGATCGTTGGGGTGGACGAGTCTTCTTAACGGATGATCCATTCGAGCGCTGGAACGGTAATTTTAAAGGACAACCCGTCTTCTCGGGCGTGTTGTTGTATAGAATAAGATTCCGTTGTGATGGCAAAGAAGATACAACCGTAGGTAGTTTTTCAATTATTCGATAAATTGGTAAGCAGTTTTACTAGCACTGTAATTTTAAAACTGCTTAGGATGTCAGTCCGCCTCCATGCATAATAGTTATCGAACATGAAAAATCCGACGAATAAATGATGTTTAACATATATAGGTGTCTTTTTACAACACATTACGTCGTAATGCAATAAGAGGAAAAAGGTTAATCATAATAGCCATCTTTTTTTATCATATAACCCAACCACATGCGTATTCACAATCATTCTCTTTTGCTAAATACTTTTATCCTGTTGTTACTGGCTTTTGGCTGTACTTCAGATCCTAAAGTAGAAACCGATAACTTGTCATCCGTTGGAAATGAAAAAATTGCCAGCAATATTATCGAAACTACTCCAACGCCTCCGGCTCCTTCAGCAGCAGAAATTGCTGCCGCAGAAGCAGAAAAACTGGCAGCAGAAAAGGCAGCTGAGGAGGCGCTAAAGGCAGCAAAAAAGAAGGAGAAAGAAGAAGCTGCCAGTAAAGAACGTCGAAGGAAACGCAGAGAGAAAAGGAAGAAGAGAGCAGCAGAAAAAGCAGCAGCAGAAAAAGAAAGAGCAAAAGCAGTAGCAACGACGGCATCCAGTGCCGCTGTTATAAAATCAATACAAGTTCAAGAAGAAAATTTATCGGATGTGGATCCCGAATTGCTAGAAATAGTTCAGGTAAAATCCACCGGAGGAACTCCACAAATCCGTTTCAATTCAGAATCATTTGACTTTGGAAGAATCATTCAAGGTAAAGAAATAGATCACGAATTTGAATTTACCAATGTCGGCTCCGCACCATTGGTTATTAATAACGTCGAAGTAACCTGTGGTTGCACCACTCCTTTTTATCCTTTTATTCCAATCGAACCAGGTGAACGTGGAAAAATAAGTGTACATTTCAGTAGCAAAGGACGATTGGGAAATCAAAGTCCAACTATTACGGTTTACACCAATACAGATCCTGGCACTTTCGAACTTTATCTCAGAGGCATTATTGATACCGAACGGGAAGGTCAATAAATAATGAAAATTCCAAAATGGAAGCTACCGAAAAAAAAGACATTTACACAAAAAAATTACTGCAGAAAGCCCAATTACTCTATCAAGCTCGTAGTCTCGAGGAAGCGCTCGTCGTGACCCAGGAAGCAAAAAGTCTCTACGCACTTAATGGAAACCATAAAGGAGTAATTACCAGTAACCTCCTGTTAGCTAAGATTTATGATACTTCCGGTCGTTACCACGGTGACACAAAAAAAATGCGAGAGGCACAATCTTTTATCAATGCCGCTGCTAGTCTCACTAATTCTGATACTCCTCGCCAATTACTAGCCGTAGAACTAGCTCAAGCTCAAGCATACCTCAGCGAAAAATCTTCAGAAACCGCGGAAAGATATTTAAAAAAATTACTCGTACACAGCAAAAAAGTAACCGAAACAGATTACCAAATTTTAGCACTGGTTGGTCTGAGTGAAAATGCCACCCACCAAAATGAATTTGATCAAGCACTCGCTTACGCACAAAAAGCTAAAGCATTATTGGGTGATAATAAAGTACGGCGTGCGGATGCACTGGTCGCTACCGTTTATAATCAATTGAGTCAAATTCATTTTAAGCAACAGGACTATGATAGCATGTTAAAATGTAGCGAAAAGGTTTTGCAGATCAGTGCCAAGGCGGGAGACGTAGAAAAAGAAATTAATGCTCTAAAAAATATTGCGATTTACCACGCAGCCAAGTCCAACTACAAAAAAGCCATGCAGTATTTTCTGGACTCTATGGATAAAAGTAAAAATATCAATTACCGCTATCATACTGCTCAGTGCCTCATCAATATTGCCACCATCTACGCCAATCTTTATAATCACGAAGATGCTATCTCTCGTTACCAAATGGTTCTGGAGAATTACAGTGATATCATCAGTAAGAATACGCGGATTGTTATTTATAATAACTTAGGAAATATTTATTATTTCTCAGACCGACTTACGCAGGCGACGAATTATTTTGAAAAGGCAAATAATCTGGCACAGCAGCGTAATTATACGGAAATGATTATTCTCTCATTAGCTAATCTCAGTCGTGCTTATATTGCAAAAGGTAAAATAAATCTGGCAAAAGAAAAGGCAAAGATGGCAGAAGATCTGATGGAAAATCAGGGTGATATTAATGGTCGACAAATCAATCTACTCAACCTTGGACATATTTATTATCTACAAGGTGATTTTAATAAAGCGATGTTATTTACTAGTAAAGGCATCACGGCGGCAAGTCGGATGAAAGACGAAACCAACGAAGTGCAGGGATATCAGTTGATGTCTAATATTTATCAATTGCAAGGTGATTATAAAACGGCACTCGATTATCAGCTCGTTTATTCTAAAGCACAAGACAAATTTGCGAAAGAACAACGTAATCGTCAGATTATTGATCTGGAAATAAAAAATGCTATTAAAGAAAAACAAAAAGAAATTGAGCAACTAACACGCGAAAATGAATACCAGGCATTGCTACTAAAGCAAAATGAACAAATTGCTGAGCAGAACGCGCTATTGGTTGCCGCCAACGAAGAACTACGCCAATTTGCTTACGTGGCTTCTCACGATTTGAAAGAACCCATTCGCATGATCGGCAGCTATACCCAATTGATCGAAAGAAAGCATAAACATCAATTTACGGAAGATTCTCAAACTTATTTTACGTACGTAAAAGAGGGCGTTATCCGTATGAATGATTTGCTGGATGCGCTACTAAAATATACCACGGTAAGTAAAACCGAAGAAAATTTTGAAGCGGTTGTATTAGGAGATATTGCGGAAATTGCGGTGATTAATCTACGAGTGAGTGTGGATGAAAGTAAGGCAATTATCAATTGCCACGAATTACCCACCGTCATGTCAATTCGTTCGCTACTAATTCAGCTTTTCCAGAATCTGATCAGTAATGCGATTAAATTTAAAAAGCCAGAAACGCATCCGGAAATAACCATCTCCGCTGAAACGACTAAAGATGAAGTAATTATCGAGGTAAGCGATAATGGAATCGGAATTAATCCGGACTACCAAGAAAGAATATTTGTTATCTTTCAAAGACTCCATACCCGAACGGAATACAAAGGAACTGGAATTGGTTTAGCGATCTGTCATAAAATAGTACAGCATGTCGGTGGTCGTATCTGGGTAGAATCAGAAGTAGATAAGGGAGCTAGCTTTTTTATAGCTTTACCAAGAGGTTAATCCACCACAATCTAAATTTATTGTAAAGTTGTTATAGTGAACTACCCCGACCCAAGGGTACGGGGAATTCTAAATATCGATTAAAAATTATGGAAACAATTGCGGGAAAAACTCTTTTATATTTATTGGAAACAAAAAATCTGGAATGGGAAGTCAATGATCATGCGATTCAAAAAGAATTTGTCTTCGCAAATTTTATTGAAGCTTTTGGTTTTATGTCCCGGGTAGCTATTCTGGCAGAAAAACAAAATCATCATCCCGAATGGTCCAATGTATACAACAAAGTAAGCATCAAGCTAACGACGCACGATGCGGGCGGGGTAACTGAAAAAGATTTTCAACTAGCCACAGCTATTAAGGAACTTATATAATTTTCGGATGAGATTGAGTTATAATAGACGAATTGCTATTTCTCCTCTTTTTTCTTAAAGTCACCGTTTTGCCAAGCTTTAAAAAATTGTCCCCATGCAATGGGGTTAAAGATATTCATGGGAGGTGTTTGTCCGATATAATAACTTTTACGGGCCTGTTCCCGCAAGTAGTAATTTGCGTTTTCAGTTCCATCATATTTGGTAACTTTTTCAACCCTGGCCAGTACATCTTTCGCAAGATTCTCCATGGCTCGTTCTTGCAAATCCTGAGTAACATCGAGTGCCAAAAATTCCAGTTTAAAATGTTCTTTGCTTGGCCAGGGAAATACGACCGTTTCGGGTAGATTAAAGGTATCCTGCGTCATCAGTTGAATTAAAGAATAGCGGCTATCCATCAAGCTATCTGGCACCATTACTTCCACTGCTCCGTACCCAACGGCCGAGAAAATCAGCGTGTCTGTTTTTTCAATGACAATAGAGAAGAAGCCCGTAAAATCAGAGTAAGTACCTCGAGCCTTGTTTTTGACAGCAACATTGACGTAAGGTATTGGGTAAAGATTTTCGTTGCTACCATCCAGAATCATCCCGGAAAATTGTACCAGAGAATCTTGTACAGATTGTGCTGAAAGACGGGTGCCAAAGATACTGATTAAGCTAAAAAATAGTACTATTAATCCGATTCTCATGTCGATATTTTTATGTGAGCAACTTCTTTTTCAGAGCATTCAGTGAGCGCTCATAATATTATTCACTAAACAACCTTTACAAGATACAGAAGATTAACGCAGAATAAAGAATTTTAGCTTAAAAATCAATTGGTTCTTAACAGTGTTTAACATCGTATGTCGGTTACGACACAATAAGCCTAAAAACCTATGATTAGACCCAACCTTTTTAATTTCTACTAATTAATCCAAAAAACTATAAAGCTAACTTCAGCACCTCTTCCATTTGTGTTACATAATTGATTTCTAAGCCTGTAATATAAACTGGCTTAATTTCCTCTACGTGCTTGCGATTTTCTTCACAAAGAATTAAGTGCTTGATTCCTGCCCGTTTGGCTGCTAAAATTTTCTCTTTGATTCCTCCCACGGGAAGTACTTTTCCACGTAAAGTGATTTCTCCGGTCATTGCTAAAAATGATTTAACGGGTTTTCCCAGAAAAATACTGGCCAGTGCGGTTAGCATTGTTATCCCAGCAGACGGACCGTCCTTTGGAATAGCACCTTCCGGCACATGAATATGGACATCCTGCTCTTCGATCATCTGACTGGTAATTCCCAACGCCTCCGAATGGGCTTTAAGATAACTCAATGCCGTGGTTGCAGATTCTTTCATCACATCCCCCAAATTTCCTGTCAAGGTAAGTCGTCCTTTTCCTTTACTGAGACTGGCTTCGATAAATAGAATATCTCCTCCCACTCTGGTCCAGGCTAGTCCTACGGCCACCCCAGATACTTTATGGTCCGTATATCTATCTCGACTGTATTTGGAAGGACCTAACATTGCTTTTAATCCCATTGGAATAACAGATACCATATCCGTTTCCTCCATTGCGATCTGCTTGGCAGCATTACGCATGACTCCGGCAATTTGTCGATCAAGCGAACGTACACCGGACTCTCGTGTATAATCAGCAATAATGGCTTTCAATGCTTCATTATTGATTTTTATCTGCTTTGCTTTTAGTCCGTGTTCCGTCCGTTGTTTTGGAATAAGATGTTTTTTAGCAATTTCCAATTTTTCTTCTAATGAATATCCACTCACCTCTATGATTTCCATTCGATCCAGCAAGGCTGGTTGAATCGTGTTGAGTGAATTAGCCGTAGCGATAAACAATACCTTGGATAGATCATAATCCGCTTCTAAATAATTATCATGGAAGCTCGTATTTTGTTCCGGATCCAATACTTCGAGTAACGCCGAAGACGGGTCACCCCGAAAATCTTTTCCGACCTTATCAATTTCATCCAAAATAAAAACAGGATTAGAGGATCCAGCTTTACGGATAGATTTGATAATTCGCCCCGGCATCGCACCAATATAGGTTTTTCGGTGCCCACGAATTTCTGATTCGTCCCGTAAACCACCGAGCGACATACGGATGAATTTTCGATCAAGCGCACGAGCGATAGACTTGCCCAAGGAGGTTTTTCCAACTCCCGGAGGGCCCACCAGGCAAATGATGGGTGCCTTCATATCTCCCTTTAATTTCAGGACAGCAAGATGTTCAATAATTCTTTCTTTGATATCTTCCAGTCCCGAGTGATCTTTATCAAGTATCTTTTTCACCTTAACTAAATCAAAGTTATCTTCCGTATACTCTTCCCAAGGCAATTCAAGAAGTAATTCTAAATAATTTAACATGACTGAATATTCGGCTACCTGTGGGTTGACACGACGAACTTTTTTTATTTCACGAGTGAATAATTCGTTCACTTCTTTTGACCATTTCTTAGTTTTACTTTTTTCAATCAGGTACCTGATTTCATCTTCCTGTGGATTGTGTCCGAGTTCTTCCTGAATGGTTTTTAACTGTTGGTTTAGAAAGTAATCCCGTTGCTGCTTTTCGATATCGCCCCGTACTTTAGATTCAATCTGGTCTTTGAGTTGCAGGAGTTGCAATTCGCTGTCCATATGTTCCATGACCACGTGTGCCTTTTCGTTCAAATCGTCCATTTCCAGGATAGATTGTTTATGCTTCAGCTTGATACCGAGGTTGGAGGCAATAAAATTAAGTAAGAACGGATGACCACTGATATTGCGTAACATCAAATTGGCTTCGGTAGGAATGTTAGGTGACAAATCAATAATCTGCCGCGCCATATCTTTGATCGAAGAAATAATAGCTTCAAATTTCAAATCATCTTCCGCGACTACCTTGAGCGATCGAATGGCAATTCTTGCTTTCAGATACGGAACTTCCCGAACCATTTCGACGAGACTAAAACGACGACGCCCCTGAATAATGGCAGTAGCAGTGCCATCAGGCATCCGCAATAATTTAATGATTCGGGCGACGGTACCTATTTTATGCAAATCGTTTACCGAAGGGTCTTCCACCTTGGCATCTACCTGAGAAAGGACAGCAATAATGCGATCATTTTCGTAGGCTTCGTTAATTGCTTTAATAGACTTGTCGCGCCCAACGGTGATTGGAATAATAATTCCTGGAAACAAGATAGTATTTTTTATCGCAAGTACCGGGAGTACCTCATCGTACTCCTCATTATTTTGCATTTCGTCTTCTTCTTCCATAGAAAACAAAGGCATAAATTCCGTATCTCCGTCCAGCCCGTGTGGGGGCAAAAAATCTTCAAACATACTCATTGATCAATAGTTTTTGTGGCTGACCTTCCCAAAAAGGAAAGATACCCATAAGCCGGTCTAATGTCAAGGTGGCAGGAACAACAAAGTATTAGGTTCGCCAGACATTGGCATTAAGATGGTCAATAGTTATGCCACCGGTAGATTATCCGTTTTTTAGAGAATCAATGCATATTTTGTCACCTTTACCTGCAATAAAGGCAGTAGCTATATGAGCATGTTGAAATTTTGGTTACTCTACTTCCGAAAGATTTTTGGCTTCTTTTTCAATCGCTGCTTTCCGAACTTTTTCTTCTTCTTCATCACTTAATTCTTCCATTTCTACCCGCAGATTTTCAATAATAAAATCCTGACGACTAGGCGTATTTTTACCCATATAGTAAGATAATACATGTTCAATACTCGTTTCTTCGCTGAGAACTACGGGATCCAGTTTTATATCTTCGCCAATAAAAGCGCCAAACTCATCTGGTGAAATCTCTCCCAATCCTTTAAATCGGGTGATCTCCGCTTTACCCCGCAACGCTTTGATGGCTTCCTGTTTTTCCGATTCGGAGTAACAATAAAAGGTCTTACTTTTATCTCTTACCCTAAATAACGGAGTATCCAAGATATATAAATGACCACTACGTACCAGGTCTGGAAAAAATTGCAAGAAAAAAGTAAGTAACAATAAACGGATATGCATTCCATCAACATCCGCATCCGTAGCGATTACTACTCGGTTAAACCGTAGATCATCCAGAGAGTCTTCAATGTTCAGTGCGTGTTGTAATAGATTAAATTCTTCGTTTTCATAAACTACTTTTTTGGTGAGACCAAAGCAGTTGAGTGGCTTACCACGCAGACTAAAAACAGCTTGTGTTTGTACATCCCGTGCTTTAGTGATGGATCCACTCGCTGAATCTCCTTCGGTAATAAAGATGGTCGTATTGAGCGACATTTCTGTGTCTACCTTTTTCCCGGTATCATTATAATGTAAACGACAATCTCTCAGTTTTTTGTTATGCAGGTTTGCTTTTTTGGCTCGTTGATTAGCCAATTTTTTAATACCCGCAATTTCTTTTCTTTCCCTTTCAGACTGAATAATCCGACGTTCCATTGCTTCGGCAACTTCTTTATTTTTCAACAGAAAATTATCCAGTTCACTCGCCAAAAAATCGTTGATAAATTTACGGACGGTTGCACCACCGGGAGCGATGTGGGTAGAACCCAGTTTGGTTTTGGTTTGTGATTCAAAAACAGGTTCCTCCACTCGAACACTGATGGCCGCTACAATGGACGCTCGAATGTCTTTCGCGTCGTAAGATTTTTTCTTTTCTCTTTTAAAGTAATTTTGTAGTGTACTGGCAAAAGATTCTTTAAAGGCTGCTAGGTGCGTTCCACCCTGGGTTGTATTTTGTCCGTTAACAAAAGAGTAATATTGTTCCCCATATTGCTGTCCGTGAGAAATCGCCAATTCGATATCGTCGCCTTTCAGATGAATAATATCGTAGCGGAGTTGCTCGCTACCATTAGTTTTCCGGTGTAATAGGTCGAATAGTCCACGACGAGAAAAAATAGATTTATTATTAAAATTGATTCTTAACCCGGCGTTCAGATAGGCATAGTTCCAAAGTTGATTTTCGACATATTCAGAACGAAATTTATATTTTTTAAAAACGGAGCTATCGGGTTGAAACTGAATCATCGTTCCGTTTTCGCCAGCTCCTTTTTTTATTTTAGCATCGTTGGTAATGTTGCCTTTTTCAAATTCGGCAACCTTGGTTTTTCCTTCCCGGAAGGCTTGTACTTTGAAATGATCCGAGAGGGCATTAACTGCTTTTGTACCTACTCCGTTTAGTCCAACTGATTTTTTAAATGCTTTAGAATCGTACTTACCACCTGTATTGATTTTAGAAACACAATCCACCACTTTTCCGAGTGGAATTCCACGACCAAAATCTCGAATCGTGACCACACCATCTTCAATTTTCACATCAATCTCCGAGCCGTAACCCATGACATATTCATCAATGGAGTTGTCAATAACTTCTTTGAGTAAGATATAGATACCATCATCAGGAGAAGAACCATCGCCTAATTTACCAATGTACATACCTGGGCGAATACGGATGTGTTCGCGCCAATCAAGTGACCGGATATTGTCTTCATTATAGGTAACCTTTTCCATCTGTTTGCGCGTATTTTTATTAGTGTTTCGAATAGTAGTTGACTTTTTTTGTGCGCGATTTCTGGAGGCCATAAAAATTTATTTTGAGATGTTTTAATAATCTCCCATCCTGCGAAAAAAAGCTCTACAAAAGTAAAGATATCCGACGACTTAAAAAAGTTTAGTTTAACGCTTCTCAAACTTTTTGGACAAGCTCTTAGATGGAAAATAGGTTATTTAGATAATAATTGATT
>CALLLR010000278.1 GCA_938008185.1 uncultured Saprospiraceae bacterium | reverse complement strand
AATGCCACCGTTATGCTTCGACATCAAATGAGCCAATTCATTTATGTCCTTGGTATGAAACGTAATTCCGAAGCCTGGCTTAGGCAATTGTCTAAATCTGAAACTTACAAAAAACAAACGGATCTTCTTATGACCGTACCTGGTATTGCCGTTTCAGAAAAATACGCCACTACGGTTTTTTGGCCAACCGAACCAAAACAAAGTCCTTACACACTGCCAAACTTGAATTACTGAATAAAATTCATTTAGGGACTTGAAGTAAATAAGTTTCCAGTTTAGACGCCTTTAAAATTGATTTAGGCGAGGCATTTTTTGAGGTAATCCTTGTTGGATTGCCGATAAAAATAACGAAGCATAAATTAATTTAAAAAAGCCTAAACGGACAATTATTTACTCCAGGTCCCTTAGCCCTGAGTCGTACCGAAAGACGGGCATTTGCTAAAGTCAGACTGTTTGGTTTTAAGGAAAAAACTTGCAGTTGTTGCGGGGGAAAGATGATCCGCATCGATGGCTGGGAACGCAACAAGTCACCACCGGATTATCTGGGCTTGAGAACGGAGTAAAAATTTAGATTTTTTAAAGCGACCAAAAGTCGCCTGGGATCGCAATGCCTGGTGCGAAAAAAATCAGTCATTTTTAGATTAACTGAACTTATTCTCTGCTCGATTGACTTAGTTTTTGTTCTTTTATACCCATCCGCTCGTTGATTGCCGACAGCGTTTTCTCTCCAAATCTTCCTTTACCGAACATCTCGGCTTTTTGAAAACCCATAGCAGGGAATGGGGATTTAATCGGCTCCGCTTACTGCCTACGGCAGTCAGGCGTTCAATTTATCTGCCGGAGGTAGACAATAGCCGAACTTCGGACTTCGCCACGACTTTCAGCCATTAGTGTTAGGCACAGGCTTTTCTTTGCTGTAGTTTTTTATTTTAATCTATTTGGTAAATCCATTCTCTGGTGAAGGATTCTAATGACTTCTAAATTGCCATCAATCGTTATCCGATAAAATATAATGTGAGATTTTATATGAAATCCGTAATATCCTTTCCGTATGTGTTCATAATCCTTTCCACTATTTGGTTCGTTTGCTATTGCGTTAATTGTATCGACTAAGATACCATAGTATTTGTTTGCTTGATTAATTGACCATTTTTCAACTGTATATTCCCAAATTTCAATTAAATCATTTTGGGCTTTATTGGATATTTGAATCATTTATTTTCATGCTTTTTTTGGAGATTTGTTAATAGTATTTCTGGGTCGAAATTTTTAACAAATCCACTTTCTTCTCCTTCAATTAATGCGTTTCGCAATAATATTTTTTTAGTTTCTTCTTCTTCAAGTAACCTTAATCCTGCTCTTATTACTTCACTCATTGAACTAAATCTTCCTGATTTAATTATTCTTGAGGCGAAATCTTCAAAATGATTTCCGAGTGAAATTGATGTGTTTTTACTCATGATAATTAATTTTATCACAAAAGTACCAATAATTGGTATTCTTGTCAAGGTTTTTCTAGTTTTATTTGAGATTTGGTTTCTGAAAGAATTTTCAATATTTTAAAAATCAATCAATTTGTTTTCAATTGCCAATTGAAAAATGAGTTTCTTTTTTATCAGCGAAGTATTTGAAGTCCCATTTTTTTTCTTTTTGTCAAGTAGGCAAAGGGAGTCTCACCCTAAGCCTCTCACAGAACCGTACGTGATAGTCTCCCATCATACGGCTCTTATTGTACAATAAAGTTACGCCTTTGTAAATCCTCTTGACCAATGTTCAAATAGTTTATTATTCTTCTTGAACCTATAAAACCATTTGCTTGCTTTGATAAAAGATTTTCTTAAACGCTTATACCTTCTCCTTGCCCATTCAATTATTCTTCTTTCAAATATACGAAACACAGAATTCAGTTCATATTTCCTGAACTTTCCAAAGTAGTTGATCCATCCTCTTATTTTTGCATTGAAAAATTCTGCGATTTGATCGATACTTCTGTTTGTCCATCTTTGAAACTTCGTTGACCGAATTTCTGATATAATCTTCTTTTTACTCGAATTACTAATTGCACAGTCATAACCTAGAAACAATTCTCCACTTTTTGCACGACTTGTTCTTGGTTGAAAACTGAATCCTAGAAAGTCAAACTTATTGGTTTTACTCGCTGATTGGTTCTTGTACTTCTTACAGTTTACAATCTTTGTCTTTCCTTCATGTAACCTTAATTGACATGCTGTCATTCGAGTCTTGATACTTTCTAATACTTGTTCCGCTTCCTTTTCCGTTTTGCAATGCACAATGATATCATCGGCATATCTTACGAACATTAGAGTTGGATAAGTCCTCTCAAGCCACTTATCGAATACATAATGTAAAAACAAATTTGCTAGTAGTGGACTTATTACTCCTCCTTGAGGTGTTCCTTTTCCGCTTCGATAAACCAGCTCCTTTGATTCCGTTTCTATGGGTGATTCTAGCCATCTTTCGATGTACATTAAAACCCACTTCTCTGGCACATGTCTTCTCAATGCTTTCATCAATAACTCATGTGATACTTCATCAAAGAATCCCTTTATATCCATGTCTATCACCCAGTCTCGTTTCCATACATTTTGTCGTACTTGTTCTAAGGCTTGGTGCGCACTTTTCATAGGGCGATACCCATAAGAGTTTTTCATGGGGATCCGCCATCAACTAAAGCATCAGTATTCAACCTCAAAGGTGTTTTCCCTTTTTGTGTCTTTCCCTTACCATCTTTAGTTGACTTCCTCTGTTCCATAATTAAGCCTAAATAGAAATCATGCTACCTATATGCCGTCTGCCGCATAACCAGTAAATCAGGTCATCCGTTACACTTTTATCCTGCAAACACAAGCTTATTGCAGTTTTGACAGACTGTATGTTTTCCCGACATTTCATCAGTAGTTCATTTACATTCATCTTTTCTATTCTTATCTGATCTCTTTTAATGAGACCTTTTCCTTAACGCTCGATACCAGAAAATCACTCTTCCAGCACCTTAAGGCGATTTGAAGACTCCGCCTGTACGACGTCTTCGGAGGGCCTTCCTCCATCTTAATTATAGCATTGATTTTCGACACTATTTGATAAATCAATCGTATCGTAAATCATTCAGAGCACACGCTTGTGTGTAACACCTATATACCCACAACTCCCACCCCCAATTACGTATACATCCCCAATATCTCCACTAAATTACAACTTTTATCCATATTCTTACTCGATTATAACCGATTATAACCATTATTAACGGTTACCATCCGTGTTTAAATACAAACAAAAAAAATCCCAAATCACGAACCGATCATTGGAATTTTTTCCTAGCATTTGGCTATTGGCTTCCTTCTAAGGTAATTTCACGTTAGAGGGAAACTAACGGCTAATAGCTGACTAAAGTATCATCAATTTAACACTCTGCGTACCGGTTGGCGTAGCAATCGTAGCGATATAAATTCCGCTAGCTAAATCGGCTACCTCAATCGTAAGGTTACGACTGTTTGGGTAATGCACGGCAATTCTGTTTCCAAGCAGATCATAAATAGCAATCGTTTCCATCGTCTGCTCCTCAGAAGTAAAAGTCAATCGATCTTTCGCTGGGTTTGGAAATAATTTCAGGTCGATGGCATTTAAATCGATAATAGAAGTAGGGATTGCTTCATCTCCGTAGACGTTATCAAAATAAATAACATTATCTGAAGTTCGATTATCAAAATCCGGGAAGATAACAATTTGGTCGTACGTCATATTCTCATGATCGATGGTAGAAAAATCAAAGGTGAGTTGTTCCCATTCATTAGTCTTGGTGTTGGCAACTTTAAGTTCTCCTGTAGACCACCCACTACTCGTTACCAGTTTGATACCGACATCGCTGATGACTGATTTCCAAACCATAATTCGAATGATGGCGTTGTCGCTGTCAATGGTGAATTCACCAATATCAGAACCGTGTAGAGATTCACATCCTGCGAAAGGTTGTCCGGTCTGAAGCGCGGTGAATTTAGCGACGGTAGCCGAAGTATTAATCCCGGAAGGATCTGGATTGTCGATTATTTCAAGGGCAGGGTTGGAATCATTTTCAAAAACCGTCCATGTCCAAAAGGCACCATTTCCCGGATCTTCAAAGTCTACTGGAATGGTTTCTCCTGTTGGCGGTAAAGGACCTGAGACTTGCTCCACATCATCGAAATAAAAAGTAGAATTGGTCGTACCGTCACCAATATTCCCAAAATCGAACATAAAAACGAGTTCGTTCAGATCGTTAGGCGCACCAAGAAAGATCCATTCCAGGGTTTCCCATTCACCGGAAGTAGTGGTGAGAACATCCTTCTCGGCCGTAGCAGCGCCTCCTTCCAGTTTAAATTTTACGACGGTGCCGACCGGAGCAGTCGTATATACTTTCATGGAAATTTTAGTCAAAGCGGAAAAGTCCAGGTTGTCTGATAAGGCAATCTTACTGCCAGCAAAAACAGCTCCGCCATCTCTGACGATACTGCCAACGGTGGCGCTGGTGTTGATTCCTTCTACGAATGGATTGGCCACTACGGTTGCGGTACCTCCGTCGAAATCAACAAAGTCTGAAGTGGTGACCGCTGTTTCAAAGTTTATGGGTAGCGTTTGCCCCGTAAGGGAAAAAAGAGACATAGCGTAAAAAAGGAGGGTAACTGAAATCTTCATAAGATGTGGATTTTATTAAAAATATTCACGTATGATAACATTTTCTAAATGTACTATAATATATGCAGAATTCCGGAAAGTCTTCTGTACAGCTTAAGTACAACAATAGATAAATCCTCCAAAAACATTACATCAACACTACATCAATCTGTGTTTTTTCGTCTGATTATTAATATCTAATTGCTTAAGCTTAAGTAGTTTTTAGTTGTTTAAAATAAGACAAACCATAATATATCTTTAAGTTACAAAACAAAAAAGCCTCTCCAAGATTACTCACAGAAAGGCTTCAAAACTATTTAAACTATAGAATTTTAACTCAAAATTTATTCACTTTTACTTACTTCCGTGGTACCCCGAAAAACCAACCCTTCCCCAAAGGAGTCGATGACTACGGCAGACTTTGGTTCAACCTCATTCAATAAAAGTTTTTTCGACAATACATTCAGTACCTTTCGCTGAATCACCCGTTTGATCGGACGCGCCCCAAATTGCGGATCAAATCCGGTTTCTGCCAGATAATCCATGGCCTGCTGGGTAAAGTCCAGAGTAATTTCGTGCTTGGTCAGTAAGGTACGTTTTACCTCCTCCAAATGGAGTTCCACAATTCGCTGAATATGTTTACTGCTCAGTGGTTCAAACATAACCACCTCGTCAATTCGATTTAAAAATTCCGGACGCACCGTTTGCTTCAATCGGTTGAAAACCAACGTTTGTGTTTTGGACATTACCTTTTCAAAATCACGCTCTCCCATCTGATCAAACTGATCCTGAATAATATCCGAACCAATGTTAGACGTCATAATGATGATGGTGTTTTTAAAGTTTACCGTCCGGCCTTTGCTGTCGGTCAAGTGTCCATCGTCCAGTACTTGTAATAAAGTATTGAAAACATCCGGGTGTGCTTTTTCGATCTCGTCCAATAATACGACGGAGTAAGGTTTACGGCGTACCGCTTCGGTCAATTGTCCACCTTCGTCGTAACCCACGTAGCCCGGAGGCGCACCGATTAATCTCGACACCGCGTGCTTTTCCTGGTATTCACTCATATCGATTCGGGTCAGCAAACTTTCATCGTTGAATAAATATTCGGCGATGGCTTTCGCCAATTCAGTTTTACCAACTCCCGTTGTTCCCAAAAAGAGAAAGGAACCAATTGGTCTTTTATCATCCGATAATCCGGTCCGGCTTCTACGGATCGCATCCGATACCAGGCTAATCGCTTCGTCCTGTCCCACCACCCGCTTATGCAATTCGTCTTCCAGATAAACGAGTTTTTCCCGCTCCGACTTCAACATTCTGGTGACGGGTACCCCGGTCCACTTGCTCACGATTTGTGCAATATCTTCCGCGTCCACTTCTTCTTTTAACATTAAATCATCATTTTCTTGCATTTCCTGTAATCGAGTCTGATGATTTATCATTTGTTGTTCTAACTCTGGAATTTTGCCATACCGAATCTCGGCCGCCTCACTAAAACGACCTTCCCGTTCCGCACGAACCCCTTCCTGTCTCAACTGCTCGATTTGCTCTTTGGCTTGCTGAAATCCGATCACTATTTCTCGCTCGCTTTCCCAGCGCGCTTTCAACGCATTTCGTTCCTCTTCCAAATTAGCGAGGGTTTCGTTTAGCAATTCGATTTTTCCGGTTTCGTTCTCGCGCTTCATCGCCTCCCGTTCAATCTCAACCTGTCGAATTTTTCGTTCAATCTCATCTAATTCTTCCGGCATTGAATTCATTTCCAAACGCAATCTCGCCGCCGCTTCGTCGATCAAGTCAATCGCTTTATCCGGTAAAAACCGGTCTGCAATATAACGAGTTGATAACTGTACCGCCGCTACGATGGCTTCGTCCCGAATATTAATTTTATGATGCGATTCGTACCGTTCTTTTAATCCACGCAAAATACTAATTGCATCTTCTTCGTTTGGTTCGGCGACCATAACGTTCTGGAAACGACGTTCGAGTGCCTTATCCGTTTCAAAGTATTTTTGGTATTCGTTCAGTGTCGTTGCCCCGATCGCCCGAAGTTCACCACGCGCCAGGGCGGGCTTTAGAATATTCGCAGCATCCATTGCGCCCTGTCCTTTACCAGCTCCGACCAGCGTATGAATTTCATCAATAAATAAAAACATACTTCCTTCGGCCGCGACTACTTCTTTAACAACCGCTTTCAGTCGCTCCTCAAATTCGCCCTGGTATTTTGCTCCGGCAATTAAGGCCCCCATATCAAGTGCATAAATTTCCTTATCCTGCAAATCTTCGGGCACATCCCCGTTCACGATTCGATTGGCGAGTCCTTCAATAATGGCCGTTTTACCGACCCCGGGTTTTCCGATCAGGATTGGATTATTTTTAGTACGTCGTGCCAGGATATGCAAGACCCGACGAATTTCTTCGTCCCGACCAATCACCGGATCGAGTTTGCCAACCTTGGCCTTTTCGTTTAAGTTGACCGCATATTTTTTCAACGCATTGTAAGAATCCTCCGCACTATGGGTCACCACTTTCCGTCCTTTCCGCAATTCGGTAATTGCTGTTTTCAATCCTTCTTTAGTAACTCCGCTATCCTTTAATAGCTGGGCGACGGGGTCTGAAATTTCAATTATCGCCATTAATAAATGCTCAATGGAAACGTATTCATCACCCATACCTTTTAGATGACCAGTAGCTCTGGTCAATAAATCACCAACCGAACGCGCTGCGTAAGGCTGCCCTCCACTTACCTTCGCATAGCCCTTTACAATCGCATCCGTCGCCTGGGTCACTCCAGCCATGTTGACGCCCATTTTTTTCAAAACAAAAGGGGTAACGTGTTCATCCACTTCCAGAATACCCTTCAGGACATGCCCGGCCTCAATGGCCTGCTGCCCGTTTTGGGTCGCCAGCAGTTGTGCCCGTTGGAGCACTTCCTGTGACTTGATGGTTAGATTATTAAAGTTCATTTGTTTATTATTTTATGTTATCTATTATAGTAATCTGATAAATGGCATTTAGTTCATATTTTTTTAAATGCCAAACAACTATCTAGTTAACAAAGGATGTTCCATACGGATTTTTATGCCAGATGTGGTTTTTATTTTAAAAATAGATGCCATTTTGGCAAGAAATGTAAAAATAACCTGACATAAAGGCTGCTAAAAGTAAAGAATGGGTCAATTGCGTTCTATCGATTAAAGAATTTAAGACTGAATTGCAAGAACGTTTTTAAGCTCGACTTTAGCCAAACTTAGCTATTGGCTTTTAGCATTTGGCTATTGACTTCCCAAAAATGTGAATAGACTTAGTTATTTTTATCACGGTCGTTGAATAAACCTGACAATCAATAAAGTTCGAATAAAGGGAAGCCAATGGCTAAAGTCGAGTTAAGAGAGTGTCTAAATCATCTAAACAAAGAATATTTTTAAAATTTTTTGTGTTTTATTTTTAAATATTAAAACAATTGACTACCTTGCAGTTAGGTTGTCTTGATTAGTACAGTAATTTAGGCAAATGCAGGATTTTTTATAGTGAACCCACCTGACCGGTCGGCAGGTTCACAGCGCGCTTATTTTTTATATTTTTTTATTAGCCTGATGCGCATGGCCTGACCGGTAGGCAGGGAGTTTGGTGTTGGTTTTGCTCGCTGTTAGGCGGACATACGCAGACCTTCGGTCAAATTCAGGGGGTGGGCCCACCCAGAGAGTGTAGTCTTTTTTTACAATCATTGTTATTTTTCTTCTCATTATACATTCTTTCTTGTTATTGATTATTGAACCCCTATTTTGCTAATCTTAATTATCTTTATTATAAATACCGGATGGAACCTTTTTAAGGATAAAAAAGATAGTTACGTATAAGTAATTACCCAATCAGATATCCTTAAACAACTCCAACAATAAATTACCCCTCAATTCAATTGATTTGAGTAATTTTGGAATAAAGAAATATTTCTCCTCTAACTGCTCCAAAAAAATAAAATGCGATCTTCACATCTGTATCTATTGCTCTTAGGAGTTCTCATCTTTCTTTCCAGCTGTTCTGCTGCGAACCGTTCAGCAGCCAAGACCGCTCCGTTGACCAATCGTTTTAATGGAATCCAAAATGAGTTAATTATGTCATCCGATACGCTCACTCCAATGCGAGTTTGGAAAATCACCAGCAAGGCAGATTCTGTTTTATTGAGAAAAAGTTCCGAGCGCGTAATCCCCAATCCGAATGATCCGGTACTCGATCATTTTGTAAAAAGATTACTTGTGACGGTGCGCGATAGTATGTCGCTCGGCGTTGGAATTGCCGCGCCACAAGTAGGTATTCTAAAAAATATTATCTGGGTGCAACGCTTTGATAAGGAAGGTTTCCCTTTTGAAGTTTACTTAAATCCGGTTATCAAAAAGTATACAGACAAAAAACAGGATTGTCCGGAAGGATGTTTGTCCATACCGGACCGTCGGGGCACCACCACCAACCGAGCCTACGCCATCCTACTCGAGTACGATAAAATGGATGGTACGCACCAGGTGGAAATGATTGAAGATTTTACGGCGGTTATTTTTCAGCACGAGATTGATCACTTGAACGGGATTTTATTTTTGGATCATCTGGCGAAGGAGATGGATTAGTGGATTGGTGGATTGGTGGATTGGCGGATTGGTGGATTGGTGGATTGGTGAAAGATAATCAAATTCTGAATATTTACAACCTAAAAATTAAAAGACAGCAGAAAAAATTTAACAACTTTTATTTATGAATAAAAAAATGCTTGTGGTGGGTGCGTTTTCCGCTCTCCTAGCCGTGGTCATCGGCGCTTTTGGTGCACATGCACTGAAAGCTTTATTATCAGTTGCACAACTTAACACTTTTGAGATCGGCGTGCGCTACCAATTTTACCACAGTTTTGCGCTGCTGTTTGCCGGAATTTTATACTTTCATATTCCTGATAAAAAAATAATTACGGCAGGCTGGTTTTTTCTGGGAGGCATCGTGCTCTTTTCCGGATCACTGTATTTACTTGCTTGTCGCGAAATATTGGGGATTAGTAGTTGGACATTTCTGGGACCACTCACCCCGATGGGCGGAGCGCTATTTATCATTGGCTGGGCCATGATGACCCTGGGCATTGGAATCTCTGAAATCAAAAATCGCTAACCCCAGATGCCTTTAACCAAAATCCAACTTACCGAAATTGCCGAAAACCTCGACGCAAATTTACACTGTTATATTGATCTGAACGATTGGACCGTAAAATCAATTCCTGATCCTAACCGCCACAATCGTGACGACGAACCCTGGAATGACACAACGGAAGAAACACCAATGGATGCCCCTAAAAGCAATCGTAATTTACTGATTCTGCGGGGTGTCCCTAAAATGGAAAATCATCGAATCATGACCCGATTTATTCCTACGGTAGATGGGAACACCGTGAAAGATCAATTACGGGCAGCAACTAAAAAAAAGCGGGCTTATAAAAAATTTAAGGATGTACTTTATAAATTTCCGACGGTACAGCAAGACTGGTTTGATTTTAATATAACTGCATTGTCGGACTATATTCAACGACGAATTCGAGAAGCAACCACACTCAAAACAACACCTACCCAATTTTTGCACGTAACGCCAGTTTTACCGACCGCAGATATTGTCAGAGACACCGAATGGTATAAAACAAAACTTGGCTTTAGTATTCTCCGCGTGGATGAAGGCTACGCGGTGCTAAGACGTGGTGGTATTCATATTCATCTGCAATGGCACGCCGATACCGAGGAAGATCTTTTACTGGGCGGATCAGTGGCTAAGTTTTTTGTAAAAAACATTGAAACATTATTTGGGGAATTCGTAGAGAAAGGAATCGTTCCCGTTGATAAACTCCGTAAAAATACGCCGTGGAATACGCACGAATTTGGATTGTATGATTTGAATGGAAACGGGATTTTTTTTGTAGAGGATGTTGGGGAATAATTAATAATGCGATCAATGAATAATGGCTCGGCTTTCGTGTTATCAATTAGTGAATAATGAATCTACCGCTTTCAGCCAAAATATGTAGTGCACACAGTTTGGAGAAAGCGTATTTTCGTTAAAATGAAGTATTGAATAATTCTAATTTAATTTTTAAAAAATATCAGATGTCTAAGACCTACCAAAAATATTTGGAACATAATAGAAAACATACGGATCTGGAATTTGCGACGGCGTTGCTACACTGGGATAAAGAGGTTTATCAACCAACAAAGGGCAATCGTTTTCGGGCGCAACAGCTCTCAACGCTGTCGGCGATTTCACACGAGATGATGACCAATCGAAAGTACGGAAAACTAATCGAAGATTTATTTAAAAATAAAAAATCGTTGAGTCCGGCAGAACGTAGAAATGTCGAACTTTCTCATAAATCCTATCTTCGTAATAAGTCTTTTACCGAAAAATTTGTGATTCGTCGATCACAAGCGATTTCTACCGCTTTCGATGCGTGGATTAAAGCCCGAGCTGCCAACGACTGGACGATTTACCAAAAACCATTAGAAAACATTGTAAAAATAAAAAGAGAGGAAGCAAAACTCGTTGGTTTTAAGAAACACCCTTACAATGCCCTACTCGAAGAATACGAACCGGGCGCGACGGTCGGT
>CALLLR010000277.1 GCA_938008185.1 uncultured Saprospiraceae bacterium | reverse complement strand
GGCAGATTTTTTTGTTTCGTTTTTTTTTCTGCAAAAAAAATGAACAGAAAGAATAAAGGAAAGCTAAAATCTTGGAGCAAATTACATGACAAAAGTACAGAAGTTTTTTTCATCAATTGAACACCCTAGCCGATAGCCAATTGCTAAAAGCCGATTAAAGGTAGGAAAAATATCAAAATATCTACTACTGCCAAATACACAATTGAAATACGGACAGACAACCACTAGCTATTTCACCCCAAAATCAGCTAAGGGTTTTCCATTAAAACCAATTCTTCGAAAACCGTATTAACACCCAATTTAACTGAAAATCAAGGGTTTAGGGCAACAAAACTTGCTTCGAAACGCTTTATCATCGTACATTTGCTACAACAAAATATTAAAAACAGTTTTTTAAAAACATTTTATCCAAAACCTGAGAAAACCAAGTAACTTCAGGATTATCTAAATCAAAATAAAATTAACAATTATGAGTTTTTCAAAAGATTCAAAACAACGATTAACTGCTATCGGAGCAGTAGCTATTGTCGCTTTATTAGGTATTTGTGCCTTTTTGATGTTTCAAAATGTAAACAATAACCAAACGATCGCTCAGCAGGAAGTAAAGATCGACGAAGCGGAAAAATTAAAGCTGGAACTGGAAAAGCAATATTATGCTTCTCTTTCCGAACTGGAAGAAATGCGTGGTAGCAACGAAGAATTGAACGCATTGATCGATCAGCAGAAAGTCGAATTAAAGGAGCAAAAAGACAAGATTGCCCGTTACATTCGTCAGGGAAAATCTACCAAGAACGATTTGGCGAAGGCCAGAGAGGAAATGAGCAATTTGCGGATTCAAATGGATGGTTATATGTCCGAAAACAATAAGCTTAAGGCAGACAACGAAATTTTGGTTCAGCAAAATGGAGAGCTGAATGCAGTTAAAGTTACGCTTGAAGGGGAAGTTGCTTCCGCTCGGGTAATGAACGAAGAACTGGTGACGGCAAAAGCTGCATTGGTTAGTCAGAAGGAGTCACTCGAAAGCGAAAACGCTTCTTTAAGTGATAAGGTAAATATCGCTTCTGTTGTGAAAGTAATGTCTGTAAAAGGCGAGGGTTTTAAAATTCGTAAAAGCGGAAAAGTGAAGGGTAAGAACCGAGCTAGTGCAGTGGACAGAATCAGAGTATGCTTTGATGCTACGGACAATGCGGTAGTAGAAGGTGGCCTGGAAAAATTTTACGTAAGAATTATTAACCCAACTGGTGAGACTTTAGCCGTAGAAGATTTGGGATCTGGTATTCTTACCTCCAATTTGACCAACGAAGAAATTCGGTACACAAAGGTAAAAGAGATTGATTATACCAACGAAGCAACCGAAGCTTGTATGTTATGGGAACCAAACACGGAATTCCAGCAGGGAGAATACAGAGTAGAAGTATACAACAAAGGATTCTTAGCCGGAAAGGGTAGCTTCGAACTGAAGTAAGTAAAATTTGAGGTCTTTAAAAGGCTAAACATTTAAACACACATACCACCTTGAACACCTTTTGGTGGAAGGCTGATTATCTTTGGATAGTCAGCCTTTTTTCGTGAACCAAGCAGGCAAATTTTCGTTAGGTTCTAGTAGAGACAAGGCATGCCTTGTCTCCCTCCAACGATTCAACCAGCGAAGCGTTTCAACATTTCAACGATTCAACAAAAACAAAATGGCGATAATGGAAAAGAAAAGACGGGATATTACTGATGATAAAGAGCCCAAATTATCGAAAAAAAATCCCATTGATAAAGATAAAATAGCGGAAAATCCACATATGTTGCCTTACGCTCATACCGTAGGTGGTGTAGTGATTCGTCCCATGGATCGGGGCCGTACCAAAGGTCTCGCGGTACAGGCCATGTACGAACAGGCGGACACCCAGATGGATCAGATTCGTGAGCAGATTGAATTACTCGCGCTGCAGGCCAAAAAAATTCAGGATCGGGTCGCTATTTCCGAAGATATTTACCTCGCCGAAATGAACTTTAAGCCGCTCATCAGTCATACTTACCATCTTTACGAAAAAGCAGATGAAACCACCAAGGTCCTCTCGATGGTGGGGCCCAACGAATGGGGCAAAACCAAACCTTACACCTTCATTGCCACGGTGAAACTACTGGCTGATCATACCTGGGAGGTGGTGGAGAGCGAAATATAATTGTTCTAAGTCTTTTATTTACCCATCACTTTCTGTCGCGTTGAGTATCAGAACGGATTCTCCAATCGTGGGATTCACCGGTGCTTGCGCAGAAAATAAAAATTCTCCCAGTGCCTGGGGATCAAAGTAAAGGATACCTTAGGGGAGACTATTTTTTTATCAAACAATGCGCGCAGAAGGAGGATAGCCGTAGCTACCCGACTGATAAGCAAAGAAGTATGATGAAAAAAGAGACCGCATAAGGTGTCGGCTATTTAGTTCCCTAGGCACTAGCTATTCACTGTTTTTTTCATAACATAGTAGTTGTTTGAAATTCCCATATTTTGAACAACTTCATAAAAATTTTTCAAGATGAAATTGATCACAAAAAAAATTCACGCATTTTTAGATTATCCAGTTGCTTTAGCATTAATTGGTTTGCCTTTTCTTCTGAAGTTAGGCAGTTCTAATCCACTCGCATTTTATATCTCCGTAATTACTGGTTCAGCTGCTTTGTTACTGACCATACTAACAGATCACCAGACAGGTGTCATCAAAGTTATCAGTTATAAATTCCATTTAGCGGTTGATTTTATTGTTGGATTGGCCTTTGTAATTATTCCCTTTTTATTGGGATTTGAAGGATTAGATAAGATTTTCTATTTAGTAAATGGAATAGCAGTCTTAACAGTTGTTGGACTGCACAAAGAAGAATAGCGCTTTTCCTTCCAATTGATCACTTAAGAATACCGGATATGGAATTTGACAGATCCGGGTAGCGATGCTTAAGAAGATTGAATAATTGTCGATAAACATTTTTACATATAATAATAAATAATGTTTATAATTCAAATCATATGAGTATTATCTTAAGTAAGATATTTTTTTTATATTTAACATTAATAGAGGAAGCTTCATGTTGAAGCTTCCTCATTTTAAAAAAATAAAAATGAATAATATAACATTATACGGCGCAGATTGGTGCCCTGATTGTAGAAGAGCAAAATCATTTTTACAGGATAACCATATTGCTTATAAATTTATTGATGTAGATTTGGACGAACAAGCGACTAAGAAGGTTGAACAAATCAATAATGGAAAAAGGATTATTCCTACTTTAATAATAAATGGTAAAACTTATACCAATCCAGACAATCATGAATTAAGTGCTGTTTTAGGAATCAATGAAGATTATCGTATTGTCATGTATGGCGCAGATTGGTGTCCTGACTGTCGAAAATCAAAAGCATTCCTGGAAGATAATAAAATCAATTTTCAATACATAGAAATTGATAAAGAAGAGAATGCATGGGCTATCCCAATTATCAAAAATTTGAACAATGGAAAACGAAAAATTCCGACCATCATCATCAATGATGACCTTGTTTTAGTGGAACCAGAAAATGAGGAATTGCGACAGGCCTTGAAAATTGATGAAGTAAAAGAGGACCGTATTTTTGATTCTATCATTATTGGTGGTGGAGCTGCTGGACTTACTGCTTCCATTTATGCACAACGTGATCGATTTGACACGTTAATTTTAGAAAAAAAGACGATTGGCGGAAATGCATTTTTGACGGAGAAAATAGAAAACTACCCTGGGTTTACTTCTATTTCAGGGCCCGCTTTGATGGATAAAATGGAAGAACAAGCCAAAGTTTATGGCGCAACCATAAAAACAGGGGAAGACGTTAAGGCGATCACTAAGAAAAATGGTATTTTTCAAATCAAAACAAAAACAAATACTTATTTTGGAAAAACCGTCGTGCTTTCAACCGGATCTACCTATCGACAACTTGGCATTCCTGGGGAGCAAGAATTGATTGGAGGAGGTGTACATTTTTGCGCGACTTGTGATGGTGCCTTTTATCGAGATAAAGACATTATCGTAGTAGGCGGTGGTAACTCTGCTTTGGAAGAAGGAATATTTTTAGCCGGTTTTTGCAAAAGTGTAAAAATCGTAAATATCCTTCCAGCATTTAGTGCTTCAGAAACTTATATTGAAAAACTAGAAAGCATTAAGAACATTTCCACCTATATGAACAAAACTTCCTTGGAGTTTTTGGCGGATGACAACGGACAATTTAAAGGGTTAAAGATAAAGGATAATGACACACAGGAAGAAGAGGTATTAACCGCGGATGGTGCTTTTATATTTATCGGTTTAATTCCCAATACGGATAATTTTAAGGAACTTATTACATTAAACGAACGAGGATTTATTCAAACGACGGGCTTGGCCGAAACTTCGATGAGTGGTGTTTTTGCAGCCGGAGATTGCAGAGAAGGCGCTATTGCACAAGTGGCTGCTGCTACTGGAGAAGGAGTGCTGGCAAGTTATGGGATAAGAAATTACTTGAAAAATTAGTTTAGAAGCAGTTTAAAAATGAATTAATGACTAGAAGCGTAGGAGAATAATACGGTAGCATTTTTGGATTAGAAATATCTTTAGCTTCTTAAAAGAATTGACTATTTTAAAACAACCTTAAAAGGTAAAATAACCATAAGCATATGAAAACCATATTATTCTTCCTATCTCTTTTTTTTGCGACAACATTAGTAAGTCAAGTTCATGACGATAAAAATTATTGCAAAATAAACTGTGATCCCGAAATAGATAAAGAGCATGGAGATATTTTTAGTCAGTTAGAAAATGATCTCATACAACAGCTTTTGGAAAATGTTGATACACTAAAATTTCCCTTGAGATTTGTATTTGTTCAACAAGAAAATTTTATACCTACCAAATCGACCGAAGATTCATTAGCATCAGTCATCGAAAAATTAAATTATGCTTTTAAAAATACAGCAATCAGTTTTTATCTTCACCAAATAGACACCATTACATCTGCTTTAAAAATTGAAGATTTATCACAAAATCAAAATAATCTATATGATAAATTCTCTGCAAAAAATGATTTAAGTGATTTGATCAGTGTTTATATTTTAGATCATAAAAAAGAATTTTGTACTATTTCTAACACAAGTATTAGTTGCTCAAGAACGGGTGGATTTTCTTATATCCTATCCAGCAGGACAAATAATCTAGTCATCAGTCAATTCGACCTTAAAGATCCTAAAATTGTTGTGCATGAATTTGGACATTTTTTTGGTTTACACCATACGTTTGAAGAACAATTATTTGGGAAAGATACTTATGATCAAAATCTGTGCACCACGCTAGGAGATCGAATTTGTGATACACCACCTGACCCAGGACCAGCATTCGAAATTTATGTTAATTATTCCATCTGTGAAATGAGTGGCTTCAAAGACAACAATGGAATGGAATACAAACCACTTTTGGAAAACTATATGTCTTACTATAAACCTTGTTACTTAAAAGAATATAGCTTTACAGAACAACAGGAAATTATTTTGAATTTAGCAAGTCAACTTTCTATCAGAAAAAAATTAAGTAAATAGTTACAAGTTTTCCAAAACCCATAGAAAATAAGCTAAATGCTCCTGAACAAAAAATATTTATCAGTCGGATTTGGGATATAAATTATGAACGGGGATAAATAACATCGAAAGTAGTCGATAAAATTTAGTAAACGAGCGAGCGGTTTCCCAACGTTTCCAAAACTTTAAAGCAAAACTTTACCCGCAATAAGACCGCTTTACAAAAGTTTGGTAAACGTCTTTCAAACAGTAGCATCCAAGTCGACTATAAAAGTCGCGTATCACGTACGAATGAACGGACGATACAATCTGGTATCTCTATGCTATGCCGCTCGCCACCGTAAGTAGTTGGGGTTGGGATAGTCCCCTCCGTAGCGGTCCAGTCATAGACAGGGTCGTAGCCATCGCCTGTCAGCGATCTTCATAGAATTTTTTTTAGAACGTAGTTAGGGTTGTACATGGTTCTGTTCGTCTAGTAACCAGCTACAACTGTAGGCTTAATGATTGTTAAATTTTATTAAACAACCAACCCCATGAAAGCCATTTATGCTGTTTTACTCTTAACTTTATTTTCTTATTTCTCTGCTTCTAGCCAAAAAAAACATTCGTTTTTTTTGAATACAGGATATACTTATAACAGATCGATTCAGCTAAATGAACAGGCGGTTGAAAATTCGCGAGGCTATTTATTTACACTCGGGGGTGCAAAGAAACTCTTTTTCTATAAGGAGTATTCTTTTGAATTGGGTTTGGCCGTAAAAACTATTTTTTCTTCGGGGCAGATAGGGGACCTTAGCTTTAATGCCGCTACTTTACGGGTAACGGTCCCGGTAAGATTCGTTTTTCCGGTGGCGGAAAAATGGCAACTGGCGACTGGTTTTATCATTCAAAACAACGAAAATTTAAATACCCTCGATTGGAAGTTAAGAAATAAATATGATTGGCGATATGATGTTTTTGGAGAAGTAAAATTCTTTTTCCGGGAAGATTGGTTTTTGGCAACTTCCGTGAATTTTAATCCGCAAAACATTCCAGATCCTTTTTTGCTCAATGATCCTAAAGTCGCGTTTTCAATTGGAATGGGTAAAAGTATTTTAATTGTCAACAAAAGAAAAAATGCCCGCAAGGAAAAAAGGAAACTAAAACGTAAAAACAAAAAAAATAAGTTATGAAAAAAATATCATTTTTATTACTGGTGGTTTTGTGCTTTGGATGTTCAAAATTTGAGATGGATGAAACCTTGTTGCCTGCTGAGATCGTATCGAGTTTACCGGTCGTTAATATTGCGGTTGATGAGGATGAATTTGAGGTGATGTACGAAAAGGCGGACGAGGAAATAGAGATCAAAGGAAAATTTAGTTTGTCCAGAAATAATGAAATATTGCTGGAAAACGAAAAAGTACAACTGGAACTTAAAGGTAGGTTTTCGATCAGATTTCCCTTGAAAACGTTGGGAGTGAAATTCGAGGATAAGTACGATAACCGGGATCGTTCTTTAATTAATCCGGTGCCCGTTTTACCACATCACAGTATCGACCACATTAAAGCGATTCGATTGCGGAATTCCGGTAATGATTTTGAAAATACGATGTTAAAGGATTTGAGCATCACCCAATTGGCTATCAATGCCGGATTGGATATCGACTTGACTTACGGAGAACCCGTGTTGGTTTATATAAATGGAACATTCTACGGCTTAATGAATTTGCGGACAGAGGCGAATACCAATGGGATGGCCGGACTCAATGAAGCGAAAAAAAGTGAAGTAACTTTAGCGAAAATTACCACGCAGGAGTTGATCAAAAAGGATGGTGATTTCGATCGGATAGACGCTTTGCTGGCGGCCATTGAAGACAAGGATATTGCGTACCTGAAAAATGAAATCGACCTCAACAGTTTTATTGATTATATGGTATTTCAATCCTACATCGGCAATACCGACTGGCCGCATAACAATTCCCGTTTATATGCCATTAATGATGGAAAATTCAGATTTGTGTTATTTGATTTAGACAACGCAAGTCGCTTAAAAATAGGACAATCTCCGCTGAAGCGAATTGATAATATCTGGCGTTCAAATATGATAGGTAACTTATTCATGGCACTT
>CALLLR010000276.1 GCA_938008185.1 uncultured Saprospiraceae bacterium | reverse complement strand
TCCGGTCAGCACTAAATTTTGATTTACAAATATCCGGGTTTTCAGTTTTTTAGCAAAAAAATCAGCGTCCCCGCCTGTTAAAATAACGTTAATCTGTCCGTATTTTTCTTCATACCAACGGATAAAACCGCTTGCTTCCGCGAGTGCTCCCAGCTGACCACCGGTTTGCAGTGCGGTTTTGGTGTTGTTTCCAACCAAATTCCGTACGCGTCCACGCTCCACCAGCGGCAATTTGGCCGTAAAATGGTGCATGGCTTTAAATCTCATTTCGATGCCGGGTGAAATACTACCACCGTAATAATCACCTTCAGCCGTAATCAGGTCATATTTGATACAGGTGCCCGCATCAATGACTAAATTATGCTGATCAGGATATTCAGCAAAAGCGCCTACTACCGCGGCTAAGCGATCCTTACCCAGCGTTTGAGGAGTTTTATAATGATTGTGAATGGGAAGAGCAGTTGTGGCATTCAGGTTGATATAATAAAAATGCTTATTAAAAAAATTATCTACCGGCTTTTTGAGACCACTAACCGTAGAAAGTGCGACCCGCGTAATTTTTTTTTGCTCGATCAATTCTTTTACCTGGCGTAACGTCCATTGATCCCAAATCATTTTTTTCACCAACCTGTGTCCTCTAAAAACGCCTATTTTAGTTCTCGTATTGCCAATGTCCAGGATAAGATTCAAATGAGTATTTTTTTAAAAGCTGGTTGGCCGGTTAGCTGATTGGCTAGTTAGCTTCCCTTTATCGCAAACCTTTGCGATAAAGGGAAGGCAACCAGCTATTTATTCTAAGATGATTTTTTATCCCAAAATGGTGTATTCAATTAATGTTTAAAGTGCCTCGTTCCGGTCATCACCATCGGAATATTTTTTTCATTACAAAAATCAATACTCAACTGATCCTTTACCGATCCTCCCGGTTGAATAACAGCCTTAATCCCCGCTTCCCACGCAATTTCTACACAATCCGGAAACGGAAAAAAAGCATCCGAAGCCATTACCGATCCCTGAAGTTCAAACCCAAAATGTTTGGCTTTGGTGATTGCCTGCTTCAAGGCATCTACCCGCGAAGTTTGTCCACATCCCATTCCTACTAACTGCCGGTTTTTGGCTAAAACAATCGTGTTTGATTTTAAATGTTTAGCACATTTATTGGCAAATAACAGATCGTCAATTTGCGCAACGGTCGGGGCTTTGTTGGTCGCTATTTTAAAATCGGCTTCCACTTCTGTTTTTAAGTCCATCTCTTGTTCGATTACACCATTGAGTAAAGTCTTAAAAGATTTTTTGGAAACGTAGAAGTCTTTTATTTTCAATAAAATCCGCTTACTCTTTTTTGACAACAACTCTTTTGCTTCGTCCGTAAAATCAGGCGCAATTAATACCTCGTAAAATATTTTATCAATCTCCGCAGCGGTGGCCACGTCAATTGTTTGATTAGAAATCAGAATACCTCCAAACGCAGAAATGGAATCGCCGGCCAGTGCGGCCTTCCAGGCTTCCAGTATAGTTTCGCGGGTAGCGATCCCACAAGCGTTGGTGTGTTTGAGGACGGCAAAAGTCGGATTATCAGATTTAAACTCGGCCATCAAACTAACGGCTGCGTCAATATCCACCAAATTATTATAAGAAATCGGTTTGCCTCCGAGGCGCTCAAATACGGCATCAAAATCTCCGTAAAAGTTTCCTTTTTGGTGTGGATTTTCACCGTACCGTAAAGCCTGCGAAGCATGGATACTTTGTTTAAAAACGGTATCTTCCGAATCTTCATTGAAATAATTAAAGATCGCCACGTCGTAATTAGAAGAAACTTTAAAAGCCCGACGGGCCAGTTCTTTACGCTCTGCCACAGTCGTCGTTCCATTGTTATCTTTCAACATCTGCTCCATCATCTCATATTCGTCACGGCTGGGCACCACTACTACATCCCGATAATTTTTGGCGGCAGCCCGAATCAGGGAAATACCTCCAATATCAATTTTTTCAATAATAGTCGGTTCATCATCCGTAGCGGCAAGCGTTTCCTCAAAAGGATATAAGTCCACGATTACCAGATCAATTTCCGGAATATCATACTCGGCCAGCTGCGCCAGATGTCCTTCTTCCCGACGAGCTAATAATCCACCAAAGACTTTTGGGTGCAAAGTCTTAACCCGACCGTCAAGGATCGAAGGATATTCGGTAATATTTTCTACTGCTTCGACCACTAGGCCCAGACTTTCAATAAATTTTTGGGTTCCGCCCGTAGAATACAATTTTACTCCTTGCTCATCCAACAATCGAACGATGGGCGCTAATCCTTCTTTGGAAAACACGGAAATAAGGGCAGATTTGATCTTTTTAGGCGTCGCCATAAGTGATTTTTTTAATATTAAGGATACCAGGTGGTGAAAAGAAGGTGCAAAGATACAGTTAAGAAGGGGAAAGGCAAAATTAATGGTGACTCTTCTGACGTGTTTGGCGGACGATGGGCTTTTTTTCTCTGCTGGCGGGTTTGGCTTTCGATTGGCTTTCAGTGGGCTTTTTTTCTCTGCTGGTGTATTTGGCTTTCGATTGGCTTTCAGTGGGCTTTTTTTCTCTGCTGGTGTATTTGGCTTTCGGTGGGCTTTCAATAGGCGCTCTTCTATCGGTAAGACACTTCAATTAGTGAGGGCTTTCAGTGGGCGCTCTTCTAATGGTGAGACTCTTCAATCGGTGAGGGTTTTCGGTTGGCTTTCAGTTGAAGTTCTTCAATCAGTGAGGGGTCTTCGGTAGGATGAGAATTGGTTTTTGATAATGATAAAGAAGTTATAATAGACTATTAAGCGAGCCCACTTGACAGCCAAATACCCTAAAAGAGTGCCAATTGTCAGCCTACTGAAAGCCTATCGAAAGCCCATTGAATTTACTATTGATCCTTAAATATTTGAACCAATCGTTTAACGCCTTTTTGGTTTTGTGGTAAAAAGAAGGAATGCTGAATGTCGTTACGCTCGCGGCTGGTCAGGTGAAAGGTCATGGAGGCCATTTCATTGTCTTTGCTGGGTCGGTAGATAAACCGGATGATTTCGAACATATCTTCTCCCAATAAATCAAATATATAACCCAGGTTGGTATCCTGCTCGTATTCCTGCAGAGATAGAATTTGGCCAGGGATACCGAGTGGATTGAGCAAACCGGAGATCATTCCCTGATTATCATTTTCGTCAATTTCCTGAATTTTATCCCGTCCTACTACCTGGACGAGGACGACACCGGAGGTATTCTCCTTGATCCAGTCTTTGAAAACGTGCAAAAATCGAGTAGCGGACATGATCCCGTAATTATCCCGAAATCCGGCGTCCATAACTTCGATGGCGGGCTTGGTAGGTAAATATACGTTAGGAAGGATGTAGGGGTAGGTAGCGTTCATCCGCAGTGCCGTCGTAAATTGTAATTCCGCAGCACCGTGTTTATCAAACATCGTCATAAAGTCCACGGCATCAACTTCCAGTGATCCTTTGTTGTCCGCACTTACCGGAGGTAAAGTCATATAGGACAATCTATGGGGAGAAATGATCAGGCGGCGCCCATCGTTGACAATGGAAGGCGTAATAAAGAGCATGGGAATCTTTGCTTCAAATTCCGGCTGATAATAATCGCTCAGTTTTTTATTAAGTACTCCGTTGGTATTTTGGGATAGCTGTTTTTCAAAAATATACCCCCGGTCTTTGTAGTAAGTATGACCATTTACCTGAAAAGTAGACCAGGGCAAAAACAAGTCATTAGAGATAATGGTAAAAGTCAGTGAATTGAGCAGGTCACTGGAAATATTTTCAATGTACTTTTTACCGTAATAAGATTTTATCCGGTTTTCTTTTTTGTTGAGCATGAGTTCGCGCAAATAAGCGGCACCCAACAATCCACCGGAGGCACCAGTCATCAAGGTAGTATGCTCCAATAATTTTCCGTTGAGCAAACTGTCGGATTCCTGAATAACCTGCATACTCCATACGGCAGCTTTCATTCCACCACCACTTACGCAGAAGATAGCCATTTTGGGTTTTACAACCCCTAGGGCGGCCATTTTCTTTTTCCAGTTTTCGAGAATTTTGAGCGTATGTGCTTTATCCCTTTCCCAATTTCCATCATTACTAATATCCTGAAGATTTTTGTAAGTATACGCTACCGGAGGCATTTTGTAATCTAGTCCGTACGCTCTGTTTTCGTGGGTAAAGAGATCGAAACTAGAAAGGTAATTTATCAAAAATAATATAATCACAAATAATGTAAAACGCCATTTATCAAACCAATAAGTAATGGCACCCGTAATCGACAGCAATACGCAACCCAGAATAAAAATACTCGCACCGGCAGGAATCCGAAAATACGGATTGTCAATCGCTAATCCCAGGCTTATCAATACAACCATCGCCAGCAATTGTACGACCAGGGCATTTAAATGATTTTGTTTAAAAACACCTAACAAAATACTGCTGTCGTAATGTTCCACGTTACGCACCAAACGTGTTTTCATATTTTCGGTAAGATAGTTATCTACGCGCCAGGTACTGATTCCAGTTTTGACGGTAGGAAATTCTTCGAGGTGTCGTCCGGGCGCAATGGATTTGAGTAGGTTGGGAGGTATTTTTTTTCGTTTTTTTCTAAAGCTAAAAATATCCTTATTGGTAAATTTAAAATAAAACGAGGAGATCAAAACGAAGAAGCCAACGCCCAGTGCAAAGCTTAAACAATGCCAGAAGATCGTGGATACGTCCCGATATTCGTTATAGGCCTGAAAGTAAATAGTATGTCCAAAATAAAGCACCAAAAAGGCCAATGGAATGATAAAGTTATTGAGACAAAACTTGGTAAAAGGACGCGCCAGAGAAGCCAGAAAAGGAAAATGATGGGCATCCAACAAATAGGCGGTCAGATTCCAGGTCGTAAAGAAAGCGCCGAATCCCAGCCCCAAAAAAAAGTAACTCAAGCCACTTACTTCGCCCAGATACTCCGGTGCCAGAAACAGATACCGAATACCAAATATCCGCCCCAGCTGTCCCGTCATCAGCAGGGTAATTAAAATCCAGGTAATGATCAACAGGAGGTTATTCCGAAGGTGTAAAACCACTAGTTGAATAGGAAAGGAATAAAAAATATTAGCTAATAGCTTCTTCATTTCCAATATTTATCTTGGTCACCCGGATTAATTCAATTTTGGTATCACTCACTACTTCCAGATTGAACTGATAATCGTCTAAGGTGATCACTTCTCCTTTTTGAGGAATGGTTTCGTTGGTCATAACAATGTAACCGGACAACGTATGGTAATCCCCTTCGGGAAAATCAAGGTTTTCGTATTTTTCGTTAAGGTAGCTTATTTCTAATCGTCCCGAAAATAAATACTCATACTCACTGATCTGATCTTCTACATATTCTTCCTGATCATGTTCGTCTTCGATCTCCCCAAATATTTCCTCCAGAATATCTTCCAGGGTAATAATGCCAGAAGTTCCACCAAATTCATCCACCACACAGGCGATATTTATTCTTTTTTTAATTAATAAATTCATTAAATCCCGGGCCCGCATCACTTCCGGAATGATTGGAATATCAATGACAATATCACGGAGTCGGCGGGGATCATTTAGGAGCTGTTGGTGATGCACATATCCCAGCACTTTATCAATATCTCCGTCTTTGGTAACGATGATACGCGAGTGATAACTCTCCACGAATACCTGTCGCAATTCTTCCAGTGAGGCCGCTACGTCAATCGCTTCTATTTCCTTACGGGGAATCATACACTCGCGTACTTTTATTTTTTTGAGGTGCAGCGCATTTTCAAATAATTCGGTATCAATCGCAATATCTTCTTCGGATTCAGATTCCACGAGCGTATCGCGGATGAATTGTTCCAGATCCAGCCGGGTGATAATATTAGCGGTATGTTCGATGGGCGTTTTTAAAACAGCTCCTAAAAAAAAGTTGGAGAGCTTGGTCATGATCCAGGCGGGGATCGCTAAAGTAAATTGTAAAATACGAATTGGAATCGCGAGAAAATACAGGATTTCATCCGCGAAAAGCCGGAAGAGCGTCTTGGGTAAAAACTCACCAAAAATTAAAATAATAATGGTGACCAACAAGGTATTTATCAACAGCATCAGCGGCGCATCCGTGCCAATATTTAAATACTGATGGATCAATAATGTAAGTGGCGCGGTAATGAGGGTGGTAAAAACAACGAGAGCAATATTGTTTCCAACTAGCATGGTAGCTAAAAATTCGGCGGGTCGATCATAAAAACCAGAAAGCATCCGTGCCCGGCGATTGCCTTTGCTTCGCTTCAGTTCTATCCGTAGTTTACTAGCCGACACAAAAGCGATTTCGGTACCAGAAAACAAGGCAGATAACAGCAAAAAGATGATGATCGTTAGCAATTAAAATATAGATTTAAACAAGCGATTAGGTAATCACCAAATATAGGCAAAAAACGCTAATTACAGAACAAAATTTATTATTGCCACAAAGACGCTAAGTCACAAAGTAAAAACACATAAAATCGCGATAAAAGAGCTTAGTAATGAAAAAAACTATAAAGGTTCTTCCAGTCCTTCCACCTTCATTCGTCCGGTGGGATTAAAAATTTTCCAGCGATTAAAATCCTGATCGGCTTCAAATCCATAGCCAAAAAACTCTTCGTCCGGTTTGGTAATTTTTACAAAGCGCGTAGTATGTACTACTTTGCGCTGATCATCCCAGATAAGCTCTTCGGTTCTGAGTTCTTCTCCTTTTCCACTTTTCCAGACCACGCTATCCCGAACGATTACTTCACCCTGATTTTCCAGTCGAATAGCATATTTTGCGGTCAGGCTTCCCCGTGTTTGGTTGGAACCGGGCCTTAAAAATTCGATCAAAATTCCTTCTGGAAATTCTTCTTTAGGTTGGGTATGATCTACGTAGCGCAACATTTTGGGGCCAGTGACCCGGACTCTAACCACCGCCGAATCACTGTACAATAATTGCACCGCTCTGGCTTCTTCAATCTTTACCTGATCTTTTGAAAATAGTGCGTTTACGGCTTCCAGGTCATTTTCACAACTTATAAAAACGAAACCTAAGCAGGCCAGTAAGTAGCTGAATTTTATCATTATTATTTTTTTAAGAATAATGCGAATCAGTTGGTTGAAAATTAGTTTAGTATGTGCTGTTTGCTGTTTGCTGCTCTTATAATGTGTTAGCAGAAAAGCAAGTAGCAAAAGAGTCTATTTTCATCACCTTACAATCGTAATATCTCCTTCGTACGCGACCGATACGCCATCAATAAAATCCACGATGATATAATAAACGTAAACGCCGGGTTGCATTTCCTGATTTTTAAAAACACCGTTCCAACCCATGGTTGTAGAATTCAATGGCAAATTCTTTCCTTCGTACATTAACGCTCCCCAGCGGTTATAAATTCTCATCAACTGAATTTGTTGGGCACCGGGATTTCCGTAAGCGGTAAAAATATCATTGTTTCCATCAAAGTTAGGACTAAAAGCATTGGGAATATAGATGGGCCGATCTTTATTGACACGCACCGTCACTGAGTCCGTTGCCATACACCCTGTACTGTCCACGACCGTAATGGTATAAATATCCGTCTCCAAAGGCACCAAAGTTGTAGAAGGACAATCCCTACAATCCAGGACTGCCACCGGAGACCAGGTAACCGCTACGGGTCGCTGAAAGGGAAAAACAAAACTGGATATTTTTGCGGGGAATCCTAAATTAACGGTCGTATCCCGTCCCGCATCTACTATTAATTCCTCCGGTTGTGTAATCGTAGCATCTACCGTAGCAATACATCCTTCCATATCCATCACGTAGACTGGAAATGTACCCGCCGCTACATCCTGCAAAATCGAATCCGTTGTAAAATTCAAACTATCCAGGCTATAACTATAGCCCGGTACTCCTCCCAATCCAGCAACGCTTACCGAACCGGTAGCATCGCCAAAACACAAGACATTTTCCACGCCCGTAACATTGATAAACAAACCAGCGGGTTCAATAATATTAACGGAGCCTTCCATGGTACAACTATTCTCATCCGTAACTGTAACCGTTGCCAATCCTGGCGTCAATCCAATGGCTAAGGTATCCATCGTTCCATTCGCATCATTCCACAAATAAGTATAGTCCCCTACCCCTCCGGTAACGGCTACCGAAGCCATTCCATCATCCGCAAGAAAACAACTAATGGGTACTGCCGAAAGTGAAAGGTCCAACGCTGCGGGTGGAATTACTTCTACAATGGTGTCGCCCACACAGCCGCTCGCATCCCGAAACTGCACATCAAACAAACCACTATTCAAACCTGTAAACATATTATTGGTAACAAATCCATTTCCATCGTTATAATCAAATTCGTAAGGTGGTGTACCGTTGGTGACATCAAAAACCACGCTTCCTTCGTTACTATCAAAACAAAGCGGAGGCGTTACCACCGGCATTCCGGAGTTTAAGACCAATTCCAATTCTCTGACATCGACGGCTAGTATTAATTCACAGCCGGCCGCATCCGAAATCGTCACATCGTAAATATCTACTCCGATATTATTAATCATATTCGTAGTGTTTCCGTCTTCCCAGAGATACTGGTACGGCATCACCCCTCCCGAAGTCGTCAGCACTACCGCACCGTCCATTCCGCCCGCACAGGCAGGCATCGTGATATCCGTGGTGGTGGTCAGCGCGGCGGGAGCTCCGACCTCGAAAGTCAAGGTGGTATCGCAACCCAGGTCATTCGTTATGGACACTTCGTACGTTCCGGTAAAAAGGTTGCTAAGATTAGGAGTGGTTGTCCCGTCTTCCCATTCAATGGAAGCAATATTACTGTTACTGGTAATTTGCAAATTGATGGCGCCAGTGGGAATGGTCAGACATTCCAAATCCGTAATATTTTCGGTAACGTTGATGGCGTTTAAAGTCTGGCAACAGTTGTCTACAAAGAGGGTAGAATTTACTTCGGTTACCTGGCAACCGTCTTCCGTTCCGATGGTCAGCGCAACGGACTTGTTTCCTTCCTCTGAGTAGGTAACGGAGTGCGGGCCGACACCACTAGCCGTGGCCGGCGTAGCACCTACTCCGAAGCTCCATTCCCAGCTATTGATGGCTCCTAGCGAGAATGTAGAAGTACTCGCAAATTCAACTGCTTCGCCCACGCAGACCAGCTGTGGGTTGATGAGCATACTTGGTTCGGGTCCCAGGAACTCTGCGTCTCCACCAAAACTGACGTTAAAACCACTACCCGTTCCGGAAAAATTATTGACCATCATAGCGTACGCTTTTCCCTCCTCAAGTGGTAATGGCGCCAAAAAATTAGATTGATTTTGGGTACAACCCGCTGCTTCGTTCACGTCTGTTTCGCCGACGGCTAAACCCGTTACGCCGAGGCAAGGGCTGGGAAAAGCAGTTGCAAATTCACCTGCTGCCATACAACGCAATAGTATTTTATTATTACAATTTTCGATCCCGTTAGGCAATTCGTAGATAACAAAATCGAGATCATCCGTTTCGTTGAGCGGTTGGAGATCAAGGGTAAGAGTTCCGTTGTTGGCGGCAATCCAGGAAAACCAGGTAGAGTTGGATTCTGAGTTTCCACTAAATCCCAGGCAAGAGCCATTGGCTTCGTCCGGATCGTTCCCCGCACCGATGACTTGCGGAATGGTAAAAGCGGTTTTATCACAAAGCACTGCGGAGGTGGCACAATCTGATCCGGGAAAAACGGGTGGGTTAAAGTTATTGACACAGAGCTGAAAAGTACCCGCATTATTTGTCTGGCTTTTGACCCGGATCAAGTAAGTATCACCAATTGACAAACCTCCTTTGTATAAATCTATAATATTATTTCCGCTGATATCAGCATCGCACCGCTGTTCGTTAATTACGCCCGTACAATCTCCCAGATACAGGGCAATCTCTGGTCTGCGCATCGTACCTCCAGGTGCCACACTGGTTGCTCCTTCCACTACAATCACCACATCGGTAGCAGTAGCAACAAATCTAAACCAAACATCTCCACCAGCCGTATTACTAAAACAACTTGCGGGTCCAAATCCGGATAAGTCGGCGTTGATATTGGTAAATGCCGCATTGGCGCTGCACCAATCGTCTAAATCCGTTAGCAGAATGGCATTTTCGCATTCGTTGTTAGCGGGTTGTGCGAATAGATTAGGAAAGGTAATCGGTAATCCTAACAAAAAGAGGTAAAAAAGAAATAGTCTTAGTATCATTTTGGAATCTAGTTAATTGTCAGATTGCTGGTAAAATTAAGGGTAAAAAAGTAAACTGTGTACTTCTCGGTATAGTTTAAGATGATTTTAGCAAAAAAGACTACTTTTACCCTTCAAATGACACCAAATCGGAATGCGAAAACATATTCCTAATATTATTACCCTTTTAAACCTGTTTTGTGGCTGCTGTGCGTTAGCTTGTATTTTTTACGGACAGTTTCCACAGGCTTTCCTATTTGTATTCGTAGGTGGTTTAGCTGATTATTCCGATGGAATGGTGGCTCGCTGGTTGGAGGTTAATTCTCCCTTCGGCAAAGAACTCGACTCATTGGCGGACATGGTTACTTTTGGAGTAGTTCCCGGAGCCATTATTTATATGCTACTGGTGATTGGCCTGGAGGACGCAATTTTAGGGTATCCCGATAGCTTGTCTTTTTTGGGTACTAAGGGCCTGCAAATGATGGCGCTCCCGGCGTTTCTTGTTTCTACTTTTGCGGCTTTACGGTTGGCAAAATTCAATCTGGATGTTCGGCAATCGGAAGATTTTATTGGTTTAAATACGCCGGCCTGTACGGCTTTTGTCGTCGGACTGATGCTTACCTTTCATTTCGACTATTACGGTCTGCGGCCTTACGTAGGCAATTTATTTTTCCTCTTTGCGCTAATTCCCATCCTGTCCTATTTACTAGTTTCGGAAATTCCGATGATTAGTTTTAAGTTTAAAAAATTTAAATGGAAAGGAAACGAACGACAATTTATTCTTATCCTGTTAAGTATTTTATTTGTGATTATCTTTCAGGGGCTGGGTTTTTCGCTGATGATCCTTTCTTATGTTGGTCTGTCTGTTTTTGATTTTATTTTCGAAACCAGAAAGGCAAGGAAGCGACAACGGGCGAGTAATGAGGGGTGAAAATGAATATCGAATATTGACTACGTGAATATTGAATTTTGATAAAACCAATTTGCCTGTACATCAATATCAGGGACGAATTACAACGATCCACCATTTCAATAAAAATATGCTCTACATCCTACCTACGCCAATCGGAAATTTAGAAGATATTACCTTACGTGCTTTGCGGATTTTAAAAGAAGCAGATCTAATTTTAGCAGAGGATACCCGTACGTCTGGCAAACTTTTAAAACATTACGAAGTGACTACGCCGATGCGATCTTACCACGCCCATAACGAACATAATATCGTAGAACAAATTGCCGACCATCTGGATGCGGGACAAACGATTGCGCTGATCTCGGATGCGGGAACGCCGGGTATTTCTGATCCGGGTTTTTTGCTGGTCCGGGAATGTCTAGCGCGTAAAATTCCTTTGACCTGTCTGCCGGGAGCAACGGCTTTTGTTCCGGCCCTGGTGGTATCTGGCATCCCTTGCGATAAATTTTTCTTTGAAGGTTTTTTACCCCATAAAAAAGGTCGTCAAACACGGCTGTTATTTTTAGCCGAACTGCCTTATACATTTGTTTTGTACGAATCGCCTTACCGTTTAGTAAAGTGTCTGGAACAACTACAAGAACATTGTGGATCTGATCGAATCGCAGCCGTTTCCCGGGAAATTAGTAAGGTATTTGAAGAAAACATTACGGATACGTTACCGAATTTAATTGAGCATTTTAAAGCTAAGAAAGTGAAAGGTGAGATTGTGGTGGTGGTGGCGGGAAAAACATCCTTACCAAAGAAAAAGGCGCAGCTCCATTAAGTGCTACGCGTTTTGTATTTTTTAGTCTCCCGGAGGAACCTCAATACCTAATAAATCGCTGGCATACTGACAGGCCTTAGATCGTCGCTCTAATTTTTTACCATACCCTAAGTATCGCGCTCTGTCGGCACCCGTCGAATTCTCGTATTTTTCTTTACACTTAAGACCTTGGGTTCTGATCGTCTTCATTTCGTCGTGTAACAGTTGTTCTATATAACTAAAATAACGGTCCCGGTCGCTGTCAGAAAGATTCTGGCTGCAATAGTAAAAAGCGTCCGCTAATACGTCCAGATCAATCGACTCGGTATCGACCAGTATATCCAGCAGATACGAGACTTCAGAAACGTAGGCAGATTGATGATCGAGCAAAAAGAAGCTTCTCAGATATCTTAACGAAAGTGTTTGTATCTCCCAGGCGTACTCGTCATTTTCATTTTTACTGATCCAATCTGAAAGGGCCGATTTCACTTCCGGATATTTTTCCGACATAGTATTCACGTCTCTGGTTGCGGACACAATGAATTGATGCTCCTCTAACCGTGAAGTTACGTTGGTTCTTTTCACGTCATTTGGTCCACTCACTCTATATTCGCGCTTAATGCTATTATGTTCCTTGAACCCAACTAATTCTCCTTCTCCCCTCATAAAAACATCCATTTTAGCACGCCTTTCTGCGTCGGTACTGGTTACCGGATCGGTAATATCTTTGGAACAGGAACAAAAGACAAGCAAGATTAGTACTACTATATATTTCATAACAAAAAGTGTTTATTTCCTTACAAAATATGTTTTTATTACTAAAAAACAAAATATAGTAAATAAACATGAGTCATCCCGAATTTTATTATTAAAATTTAAAGTGGTGATTTACCCTTGAAATCAGGTTTTTTAGCTGGTTAGCCAGTTGGCTTTTAGCTAGTTAGCCCTCTTTTTACGTAAAAAGAGGGCTAACTGGCCAACCAGCGAACAAGCCAACTGGCTGATCACTTCTAAATAGATAATTTGGGATGACTCATATATAATTTTCTAAAATACTAAAATTCTACACATGCAACGCCCGGTTCCCCGTAGCCGCTAGGGCCGCCTCTTTGGTGGCCTCGGTATACGTCGGATGAGCGTGACTCATCCTGGCAATATCTTCGGCGGAGCCCCGGAACTCCATGACGGCGACCGCCTCGGCGATCATGTCTGCGACTCTTGGTCCCACCATATGTACCCCGAGTACTTCGTCGGTTTCTTTGTGCGCAATAATTTTCACCATCCCTTCGGTGTCCATACTCGCACGGGCACGACCCAGTGCTTTAAATGGAAATTTCCCCACATTATACGGGATGCCCGCTTCTTTAATCTGCGCTTCGGTCTGTCCGACTGCCGCTACTTCCGGCCAGGTATATACGACACCCGGAATCAAATTATAGTTGATATGTGGTTTTTCCCCCGCTAATAATTCGGCTACCATGACGCCTTCTTCTTCAGCTTTGTGGGCCAGCATCGCTCCTTTGACTACGTCTCCAATTGCGTAGATGCCTGGAACGTTTGTTTGTAAATGGTTGTCCACTTCGATCCGGCCTCTGTCGTCTTTTGCGACTCCGGCATTTTCCAAACCAAGATTGTCGGTGTAAGGACGACGACCGATGGCAATCAGACAGTAGTCCGCATTGATGGACAAAACATCTTCCGTATCTTTTTTCTTGTATTCAACCGTAACGCTGTTTTTACCCGCTTTGACATCGGTGACGGCGTGACCGAGATAAAACTTTACGCCAATTTTTTTCAGGGCACGTTGTAATTCTTTGCTGCAATCTTTGTCCATTCCCGCGATGATGCGATCCATAAATTCAATGACCGACACTTCCGTTCCCAGGCGGGCGTAGACCGAACCGAGTTCCAGTCCAATCACTCCACCACCAACGATGACCATTTTTTTGGGAACCTTTTTGATGTTCAACGCTTCGGTAGAAGTAATGACTCTTTTTTTATCGTAATTAAAGGAAGCCGGGGTAATCGGTTTTGAGCCAGTGGCAATAATGACGTTTTTGCCTTTGATTTCTTCTTTGGTTCCATCGTCCTTAGCAATGCTTACCGTATTTTTATCAACGAAAGATCCGTGTCCGTGGTAGACTTCTATTTTATTTTTTTTCATCAAAAAAGAAACCCCCTTACAAGTTTGATCTACTACCTCGTCTTTGCGTTTGATCATCTGTGGCATGTCCACTTTCAGGTTACTCAGTTTGATTCCATGTTCCGAAAATTTTTCGGCGGCGTTGTGATAGTGTTCCGAAGAATCCAGGAGTGCTTTGGAGGGAATACAGCCGACGTTCAAGCAGGTACCACCGAGGGTTGCGTACCGTTCAATGATAGCCGTTTTTAATCCTAATTGTGCTGCCCGGATGGCCGCTACGTAACCGCCGGGTCCAGAACCAATGATGATGAGATCGAATTCCATTTGTGTATTTTATTAGTGTTGTTATTAGATGGCTGGTTGGCCGGTTGACCGGTTAGCTTTTTGCTTCTTGCTTTTTGCTTCTTGCTTTTTGCTTTTTGCTTTTTGCTTTTTGCTTAGTCGTAATTTAACGTAAGGGGAGAAAGCAAGTAGCTAAGAGTAAAATTAATTACGCCCCTTTATTGTTATTGTTGTTGTTTCCGCCCGGTTTTGGTCCGCGACGTCCACGACCACGGCTCCGGTTTTTATTTCGACTTTTTGGTTTACCGCCCTCGGCTTTATCTTTATTTTCTGGTTTTGGACCACGCGGTTTGTCATTTTGCGGGCCACGACGATCACCGGATTTTTTACGATTATTTTTTCTGGACCGGTTACTTTTCCTTCTTTTTTCCGGTGGTAAATCAATGACACCAGTTAGATTTTCTTCTACTCCGACCGGTTCTTCCTCCACAAAATTCATGGCCATGATATTCAGGTCGAGTGGCATTTCATCGTTGCGATTCATCTCAAGAATCTCTTTTACCTTATCTACTTTGAGCGGATAGAATTTACCCCGGCCACGATCTTTTTCGTAGCAATAGTACATAAGTTGTTTAAAGACGTCGGTCTTTACCAGTACGGTCGTTCCCGCTTCTGTTTTTAGTTTATCGGCGCCTTTCGGAAAATGAGAAAGGGCGTCCATGTAAGAATCCAGTTCGTAATTGAGGCAACATTTGAGTCGGCCACACTGTCCCGAGAGTTTGGATTGGTTAATGGCCAGATTTTGGTAACGAGCCGCAGCGGTGGAGACTGATTTAAAATCAGATAACCAGGTAGAGCAACAAAGTTCCCGGCCACAAGACCCAATTCCTCCGATTCGGGCGGATTCCTGACGCGCACCAATTTGTCGCATTTCAATTTTAATTCTAAACTCTTTGGCGTATTGACGGATGAGTTCGCGGAAATCAATTCGTCCATCTGCCGTATAATAAAAGGTCGCTTTTCGACGATCTGTTTGTACTTCTACATCTCCGATTTTCATTTTGAGACCGAGCGTACGAGCAATGACGCGAGCGCGCACCATGATTGGTTTTTCGTCCGATAATACTTCGGCATGTTTTTCCAAATCCCGCTGGTTGGCAACTCTGATCACTTTTTTGATAATCGAGTCCTCCTTTACTTTCTTTTTCTTCATCTGCATTCTCACCAACTCACCCGAAAGAGAAACCCGGCCAACATTCCAACCTGTGCCCGTATCTACGACTACCATATCGCCCGTATTTGCGTTTACATGTGGTGGATTATGAAAAAACTCTTTACTTGCTCCCTGTTTAAAACTTACTTCGAGCAGACCGTATTCGGAAGGGTCTTCGTAATCCATGGTCGACAACCAATCGTAGGTATTTAGTCGATTACAACCACCGGAGCCGCAACCACCGTTGCTATTACAACCGCCAGGTTTACCATCTTTTCCGGGTGCACAACTTGAACAAGCCATAGTTTTTATTTTATCAACGCGATACAATTGTAGTAGGGCGTATTGCCTGCCTGCCGGACAGGCAGGCAATATGCTACAATTGTATTACGCTGTGATTTTTGATTTTAAAATTTGATTTATCTTGATGGATGCATCCAGAAATAATATTTTTGGGTGCGCATTTCGCTCAATGGCGAAATAACAATGGTCCATGATTTTAGTAATTTTTTCTACCTGTTCAAAATCCATTATCCGTAGCATTTTTTGGGCGGCTTCCAGCTCCGTAATTTCCAGTCGCACCACGGACTGTCCAGTCATTTTCAATACCAGAAATTCGCGCATAAAATGAAGTCCATACTGCAGAAAATGTTTTTGACTTTCTCTACCAATCTTGGCGATGCCTTCTACCCAGCTGTGCATTTCTACTCCTTTTCCGCCGTAGCATTTCCGTAGCCAGTTGAGTAAAATGGTGGCGTTATCATTTTGTTGCTGGTCCATCAGTTTTAGTGCCTGATTAAAATCTCCATCGGCCAGATAGACGATTTCCTGCATTTTTTTTTCTTCCGTCAATCCTTTTGATCTCAGTCCTTCCGCTATTTCTGCGTCGGTTAATCTGGGAATCTTCACCAGTTGACAACGAGAAAGAATGGTCGGCAGGATTTTTTCCTGATTTTCGGCCACCAGTAAAAAAACGGTATCCTCGGGAGGTTCTTCGATTAATTTTAATAAGCGATTCCCTTCCTTAGCCAAGTATTCGGGCAACCAAAGCAAGAGAATTTTATGAGAACCTTCGAAAGCCTTTAAACTCAATTTTCGAATAATATCCAGACACTCATCTTTATTAATATTTCCCTGTTTATTTTCTGCACCAATAGATTGTAACCACTGGTTTACTTCCAGGTAAGGATTTTCGGAGATCGCCTTACGCCATTGTTCCAGAAAATGGGTACTCACCACTTTGGATCCAACGCAGGGATAAGAAAAATGAATATCGGGATGAATGAATTTTTGTGATTTTTTACAACTACTACAACTACCGCATGCATCGGTCTCGCTTTTATCCGTACAAAGAATATATTGTGCGTAAGCAAGGGCCAGGGCTAAATTACCGGAGCCAGTAGGTCCCAAAAACAGCTGAGCATGGGGGATGCGTGCGGCCCGGGCGGTTTCCGTTAGTGATTGTCGAATAGACGGTTGACCAATTATTTGCTTGAATTGCATAGAAAAAATCGGTAGCTGGCTGCTCCAACGAATAAAAAGGCAGGACTGAAGGCGAATCTAAACAATTTGTCTAAGTACAAAATTGCTGTTAATAGGTATAACTTGCTGTAAGTCAGCAAGTTAATTAAGACATGTATAAAACTATGAGACGTTCATCTCCAAAATTTATTATATGCTCATTCCTGTTGGAACGTTCGCTTTTATTTCAGTTTTCCTCTTTTCACGCTACCGCAACCAAATTAGTACCGTAAAAATACGCTTTTTAAGACATTTTATTATAGAAGTTATTTAAAAACAAACCTTTACCAAAAATCACTGTTATTTAGATGATGTAAATTAACGCGCCATTAGCCCAATTTTGCTGTTGGCTATCAGCATTTAGCTATTGGCTTCTCTAAAACGTGAAGAAATTTGTTATTCTATCACGGTTGTTGAATCAATCCTACTGTTAATAAAGTTATTTCATATTCCCGTATATAGAGAAGCTAATCGCTAAAATTGAGTTTAAAATAAAAAACCATGCGTATTTCCGTTTTTAGAAAGGCCCACTTTAATGCTGCTCATCGACTCTACCGTCCGGACTGGACGGACGAACGCAATAAAGCCGTCTTTGGATTGTGTAGCAATGAACATTACCATGGCCATAATTATGAGATGGAAGTAAAAGTAACCGGAGAAGTGAATGAGGAAACTGGATATTTGATTGATTTGAAGGTTTTGAAAGATTTGATAAAAGAACACATTGAAGATGCCTTTGATCATAAAAACCTCAACCTTCAGGTTCCGGAGTTCAAAAAACTTAATCCAACCGCAGAAAACATCTGTTACATAATCTGGCAAAAATTACGCGCAGAACTGGACGAGCAATACGAGTTGTCCGTTAGGTTGTACGAAACACCGAGAAATTTTGTGGAGTATCCAGCTTAGTGCGCAGTGTAATATTTCTACGTTATCATAACAAAAGCCCAAAGAATTTTTGAATTCTTTGGGCTTTTTAGCGATCCTTTAAGAAGGTCAAATGCTAATTTTTAAGTAATCTGACGGTTTTGACCACTTCATTTTTATCGTCAAACATCTGTACCAGATACATTCCTGATTTGAGGTGAGCAATGGAGAGTTGTTCTCCGTTTTGGATCGTTCGATCCATTGCTGGTTTTCCAATAATATTCATTACCCTAACTCGCTTAACCAGATTATTTTCCGTAATACGAAATACATCGGTAGTTGGATTAGGATAAACTTTCAGCTGTTGAACTTCAAGTTGAGTAGTTCCAGTGGTAGCGTCAAGGGTTACGAAGTAAATAATATTTTCTTCATTAGAAGGATTATCTCTTTCGTATACTCTAACATGTACTTCTGCCGTACCCGGAATAGCTCCGGCGATAACTCCGGGAGAACCACCGGGATAAATATGCAAAATAATTTCTGAGGTATCTCCCCCCATTTGATCAAATTCAGCGGTTCCTACCAGTGTTAAATGACATATATTAACGTCACAAACAGCTGATCTCCAGCCACTAGGCATGGAAATAATATTACGTTCCCAAACGTAAGTTCGCATGTCAGTGCCATTAGGGATCAAATCAACGTGTACCGCAATATCATCGGGGTTTGTAGATGGATCATCTAAAATCGCAGAACCGAAAGCCGGATTTTCTCCTACCACAAGGGTATCCGTCTGTCCCTGCAGACCTATTCCAATAAGTAAAAAAACAAAAGTGTAAAGATATTTTTTCATAAAATATTTTTTTAAAATTATTAAATACTGGTGTAGCGTTCAAAGTTAAGCAATCTCTGGGAGATATTATTTATCTGAATGCGAATTAATTGTATAATTAGGTCAATAATAGACTTTATTCCAAAATAATTTGTATTTCATCAAACCTGAGGGAAGTTGAAAATTTTAAGAGAAAAATTGGATTAAACAACCTATAATCTATCTTTAGAACATATATCCTGTCTTGAAACAGACAATCTTATTTATTATAATTTCGGTTAGCGATTTATTTTTTGTTCTTTAGCAAAAAAAAAAATATGCACATTGCGATTATTGGAAATGGAATTAGTGGTGTCACCGCAGCAAGGTTTATTCGTAAACTCAGCGATCATCGTATTACCATCATTTCTACCGAAACCGATCACTTTTTTTCTCGCACGGCGCTCATGTACATCTACATGGGACATATGCGTTACCAGGACACCAAACCCTACGAAGACTGGTTTTGGGAGAAAAACAGGATTGATCTAAAAAGAGGTTACGTGGAGCAGGTAGATACGGCGGGAAAAAAATTAATTTTTAAAGAAGGAGACAGCCTTTCTTACGATAAGCTGATTCTGGCTACTGGCTCAACACCTAATAAATTTGGCTGGCCTGGTCAGGATTTGAAAAGAGTCAACGGTCTGTACAGTTACCAGGACCTCGAAGCCATGGAACAATACAGCGAAGGCTTGAAAAAAGCCGTCATCGTAGGCGGTGGATTAATTGGCCTCGAAATGGCGGAAATGTTTCACAGTCGACATATTCCGGTAACCATCCTGGTACGGGAAAACTCCTACTGGAACGGTGTGATGCCTCCCGAAGAATCCGCGATGATTAACCGCGAAATTATCCGAAATCATATTGATCTCCAATTAGGTGAAGAACTCTCCGAGATTGTGGACAACGGTAAAGGGGAAGCTTGTGCCGTGATCACCAAGTCAGGACAGCGTATCGAATGTGGTTATGTAGGCCTGACTGCGGGCGTACATCCCAATATTAAATTTTTAGAAAATTCGGACATTGAAACCAAACGGGGAATTCTGGTAGATGCACATCTCCAAACAAACATATCCGATATCTACGCCATTGGTGATTGTTGCGAACAACGACAACCCAAACCCGGACGCAGAGGGATAGAGGCGATTTGGTACACTGGGCGGATGATGGGAGAAACCGTTGCCTATAATATTTGTGGAAAACCGGTTGCCTACAATCCAGGAATATGGTTTAATTCTGCCAAATTTTTAGACATTGAATATCAGGTCTACGGAAATGTTCAGGCCAGGCAACCAGAAGAACACCAAAGCATTTACTGGGAACACCCGGAAGGAAATAAATCTATTCGGATCAATTACGACAAAAAACAAAATCAGGTAGTCGGATTCAATTTGATGGGAGTACGTTTCAGACATGAGGTCTGCGAAAAATGGATCAAAGAAAAAACCCATATAGAAACCGTTTTAAAAGATTTAGGATTGGCCAATTTCGATCCGGAATTTTACGCCAAACACGAACAAGAAGTCCTGAATATTTATAATAAACAGCAGGGTAAAAATTTAGCCGTAAAAGAAGAACGGAGCTGGAATAAAGTCTTTGCCTTTTTAAAATCATAAAATAAAATACTCCTTTAAATAAACCTGATCCTTTTATACTTTAAAAATCAACGGAACAGTCTATAAAATACAACCTCCATGAGTCAAGTTCAAAAAAGTATGTCACTGGCCAATCCGGCCCCACCTTTTACCGATTTAATTCAGAAAATAGCGTCCGCAGTAGGTGGTGTAGGGCTGTTGTTTATGGTAATTGCCCTGTCCGGGGCTGGCGCCATTCAAAATAGTGTCTGGCTATATTCGGCACTTGGATTGATTATGGTCGGAACGGTCGTTTATTCCTGGAGAGCCTATATGACTAAGCCCGAAGGTATCAAAAACAACGGAGTGTGGTTTGCTTCCTTGTCCAGCAAGGGGCTTTGGGGCTGGGTACTGGGAATCGTATTGACTGGATTTTATGTAGTCCTTTATTGGTTTCCGCAGTATCTGGGACTGGGAGGAGAGGATGCCGCTAACACGGGATTAGTAGCCTTTTTTGATCCGCTTTCGAGAGTCTTAAGTGGTAATCCGGCTAGTCAATGGTTTGTGTACGGTACCTTATATACGGTAGCAATTTTATCATTTGGCATAAAATTCATTTTAAAATATCGACATAATAAATATCAGGTTATCCGAACGATTTCAGTGATGTTTTTTCAATTGGGATTTGCCTTCCTAATTCCCGAAATCATGCAAAAGCTACAATACCCTTATTATAGCTTTACCAACATGTGGCCTTTAAACTATTATTTTTTCTACGACTGGAATCTGACCACTTTATTAGGCGCCGGAAATGTTGGACTGTTTATGCTATTATTTGGTTTGGCCATGATATTTATTATCTCGCCTACCCTTACCTATTTTTATGGAAAACGCTGGTATTGTTCGTGGGTTTGTGGTTGTGGTGGATTGGCAGAAACGGCGGGTGATCCTTTTCGCCATCTCTCCGACAAATCTTTGAAGGCCTGGAAAATCGAGCGGTGGATGATTCACGGAGTCCTGGTCTTTGTGACGCTGATGACGGTCGCGGTTATCTACTCTTATTATACTGGTGACCGAAATGTATTGATTACCAAACCAATTGCGATTGGACTGATTGTATTGTTAGGAGCCTTCGTCATTGCAATTGTACAAGCTAATAAAAAGGAGATTAACCTATCAAAAGACAAGTTATCAATGCTTATTTCTGGTATTGTTGGCGTCATTATATTATTAGCCATCATTGCTTATTTTACTGGTAATTTTGTCATTGATGGAGGATTGTTGAGAAGCTGGTATGGTTTCGCCATCGGTTCCGCCTTTTCAGGTGTAGTTGGAGTGGGATTTTATCCACTGATGGGAAGTCGGGTCTGGTGTCGCTTTGGTTGTCCAATGGCTGCGCTGTTGGGTTTACAACAAAAATTCTTCTCCCGGTTTAGAATTACCACTAACGGTGGTCAGTGCATCAGCTGCGGAAATTGTTCTACGTATTGTGAAATGGGAATTGATGTACGGGCTTACGCCCAAAAGGGACAAAATATCGTCCGTGCCTCTTGTGTCGGTTGTGGTATCTGTGCAGCCGTTTGCCCACGTGGGGTGCTGAAGCTGGAAAACGGATCGGTAGATTTACACAACAAAACGACCGAATTAAAGGCAATTCATATTGCCGAAGGAGATATTAGAATTCTATAAATACAGACACCGTATTTTTTGGGATCTCCATTATTCAGACAGGAGCAATCCTGGTGAGAAATTATAAAAAAATAGGTGAGCAAGGACCATAAGTCCTGCTCACCTATTCTATTTATATCGTTTACCAGGCTGTAAACAAGATTTAATTGTAAAATACTGTCATATTCGAGTCTTTCTCTATTGTTTTTATAATAACTTGACATATTTTTTTACATTTGTATTTTGACGGACTTTTCTTTTGTTCTTTTCATTGAACAAAAGAAAAAGATACCTTCTAAAATTTTAAGTTAGGATTTTTTCAACTTTCCATAAAGCTCAAATAGCCCCTCTCGGGCCAATTATACCATACTTATTTAATATAACATGTTAATCAAAAATTATTATGAAAAAAGAATTACTCTTATTTGTCTTGTGCCTGGCTTTCTACGGCTTAAATGCACAAATCCTATTAGAAGAAAACTTTGATGACGGAACCCGTGGGTCGCTGATTGCAGTAGACGTTGACGGTGCTACACCGAATCCCAATGTAGGTGTTTTTACCGAAGCTTGGCAACCTCGTGAAATGGTCGATGGATTCGGATTCTCTTTGGTTTCCAATAGTTGGTACACCCCTGCAGGTCAAGCCAACGACTGGTTAATCACTCCAGCATTAGAAATTGACAGTGAAGGATACTCCTTTGCATTCAGAGCCCGAGCGATTGATGCATCTTTCCCTGATGGTTATAACGTCTGGGTTTCTACTACAGATGGTGAAGTGGCAAGCTTTACCGAGCAAATACTCAGCGTTCCTAATGAAATTACCGGAAGCTGGAATACTCAGGTCTTAAATCTGGATGCTTACGTTGGTCAGACGATCCACCTTGCTATTCAAAATAACAGTAATGATCAGTTTTTGCTGGTAGTAGATGACCTTTTAGTAGGGAAATTAAAAGAGTTTGATGTTGCGGCAGCAGAATTGACTAATCGCCGCTGGAATTCAAATGGATCTTCTGTTAGTCCCATTATCGTAATTGAAAACAACGGAACGGAGATTATTACTTCCGTAGACGTTACTACTGAGCTTGATGGTGTAGAGCAGACTTTCCCCCTTTCGGTCAATATTCCCGCACTCTCCACTGGTACTGCTACTATTCCTCAGGCTATTGCCATGGTTGGTACCAACCAGTATGAATTAAGTTATACGCTTTCAAATCCTAATGGAAATGAAGACGAGAATATGGAAGATAATAACAACTCTGGCTTCTTTAACAGTCAACTTGGAAATGCCTCCAAAAAAATGGTCGTAGAAGAAGGTACTGGTACCTGGTGTACCTTTTGTCCTCGTGGCCACGTATTTATGGAAATAATGGCGGAAGAATATCCGGATGACTTTATCGGTATTGCCGTTCATAACAGGGATCCGATGGCCTTTGACGAACATGATGGTAATATGAATCTCTCCGGTTATCCTGGTACCAACATCAATCGTTTTACCCGTAATATTGATCCGTCTGATCTATCCATAAGTTATATCAACTCCGAAGCAGCAAGAGTTTCTCCAATAGAGGTAAGTGCTGCGATGGAATATAATTCTACGTCCCGTGAACTTACCGTTACAGCAACCGCAACCAGCTTAATTGATATTACCAATGCGGACATTCGATTTTCTGTTATTATAACCGAAGATGGGGTCACTGGTACGACTAGTGGTTATGATCAGGTAAATTTTTACTCTGGTGGTTCTACGGTAATGGGCGGATACGAAAACCTGCCAAATCCAGTACCTGCTTCACAAATGGTATACGAAGATGTCAGTCGCGCAATACTCGGAGGTTTTGATGGCCTGGAGGGTTCTTTCCCGGAGACTATTGTTACTGGAGAACCAGTCAACGGTACTTTTACCTATACCATACCTGCCGATTATGATGACACACAAATGCAGGCAGTAGTGGTTGTCCTGGATGCTACTTCTGGTGAGATCCTCAACGCAAACGAGGTTCAAATTCAGACAACGGTAAATATTTTTGAAACACCGGAACTGGTCGAAGCCAAGCTAAGTCCAAATCCAGCGATTGATCTGGCAACCATTTATTTACCCCTGGAAACAGCCGGTGATGTAACCGTTTCTGTTTTTGATCTTTCCGGAAAATTAATGAAGAACAGCGTTTACAATAGTAATGCTGGTAATGTTTCGTACAACATTATCGTTTCAGACCTTAACGCTGGAATGTACATTGTCAGAGTAGATACGCCTGATGGTGTAGCCACTAAAAGACTTGCCGTCGCTAAATAATAACCAAGCATCTCAATAAAAAAAGGCTGATTTGTAACAATTGTTATAAATCAGCCTTTTTATTTGAAGTTGTTTAAAAAACTTCTTTTCTTGTAAAAGAAAACCATGAACTATCTCTTCCTCTTTTTTGGTCTTCTCCTCATAGGCACTCCCCCTACTCCGCCATCGTCTCCCGACTTAAGTTATGGACTAGTTGCTTATTATTCTTTCGATAAATGTGATGCCCGTGATGATTCCGGCAATGGTTGTGAGGGAATTCTATATGGCAATCCCAGTTGTTGGTGCGGAATTGATAACAACGGACTTTTGCTGGATGGTAAAAACGATTATATAGCGTTTACTGGCGTGGTTAACCGATGTTTTACCACCTCTGACTTTACGGTGAGTTTTTATTTTAAAGCGGAGAAAAAATCTATTTTCAAGCAG
>CALLLR010000275.1 GCA_938008185.1 uncultured Saprospiraceae bacterium | reverse complement strand
ATATTCCCTAAATTTACTGAAAATATACGAAAAAGTAAAATGTTTAATGAAATAAATAGCACATAACTTGTTGATTTGCAATGAATAAAGGAATGCAGCGAAACACCATGAAATATAGGTTCTCGGGCTGCCACCCCGACAAGACAAAAAGGTTATTTCGCAAAGCGAAATGGCCTTTTGTTGTATTCCCAGATATAAAGATGTATGTCTTTCAAAAAGACATATGGAAATAATTTGCAGATGGTTTATTCCGGAAAAAATGCAAGGTCAACAAAAGCAGAGAATAAGGAATACTCCAAAAATTATTTCGTTGGAAGTGGTGCCTAGTCGACCAATAAGGGTTGAACTCGTCGCTTCAAATGGCATCTGATTATGCGTGTCGAAGGAAGTGGATCTTAGTTATTGATCTCCAGGCACTAATCCTTTTTCAGCTTATTATCTAAGGCTGGTAACATCTCCCGTATACAACAGTTCCGTCCCATCGATAAATCTAATACTAGCAACGTAAACAAAAACGGCACTGTTCATAGCTTTCCCTTTGAAACTACCATCCCAGCCAAATGCAGGGTCGTTTGGCGGGAAGTCTTCTTGTTCAAAAATAAGTTCTCCCCAGCGATCATAAACCCGAAAATAAAGAACGGTTTCTACCGATTTTCCGGCATAAATCATAAAACGGTCATTTATACCATCACCATTTGGACTAAAGACATTTGGGATATAAACCTGCCGGGGTTTTTCGATAATAATTTGAATCGAATCGAAAGCTTGACAAAGATTGTCATCCATAACATTGACCGAATAGGTAGTGGTGCTTAAAGGTATCGCATTTATATCAGGGCAATCTATGCAATCTAAATAAAGGTCTGGCGACCAGCTGTAACTCAAAGAGTCCAGTGTATTTACGAATGATTTAATTACGATGGGGCAACCCAATTGTAAAATAGTGTCTCTTGGTAGTTGTACAATTAATTGACCAGGATCTACCAAATTCAGTTCCTGGGTGAAAATACAATCTTCCGTATTTTGCATGAAAAGCGTGTAGGTCCCGGCTGCCAAATTATCGAATACCAACCCTTCCTGATAGTTAATCCCGTCCAGACTAAACGACTGGCCGAGAAAGCTACTGTCAATACTTAACAAGCCATCTTCGTACCCAAAACAGGTTGGATCAGTAATTTCGGTATTTACTGTTAATTCGGCAAAAGAGGGTACCTCTAAAGTCGTCGTTAGCGGACAATCATTGGCATCTGTTATCGTCAGACTGTATACTCCAGCTGCTAGGTTAGTAATTGAACTGGTATCACCAAACGATGGGTCTTCCCATTGGAAGCGGTAAGGAGCAAGTCCTCCATTCCCCTGAAGTGTAATCGATCCGGTTTCATCATCGACACAGCTTGGAAGAATGTCTGCCAGAATTTCCAGTTCCGGGAGTACGGTTAAGTGGATTTGATAAGTGGAATCACAACCATTCTCACCATTGTAACTTTCGCTAAAAATACCGGTTGTATTTTCGTGCTGACCAAAAATTAAAATAGAATCTCCTGCACAAATGGTGATGTTTTCCGTAATATTAAAAGTGTCTAATGGCGCTACCGTAACTACAATCGTGGAGTCACATCCGTCAATGGTAGTATAGACAAATGTAGTACTACTGTTGGATTCAAGGGTGGTGTTTTCCAGAAAAACGCTGGAGCCGGCACAAGCTATGGTGTCAATAAACGAAAGGGTAGCGCTAAAGGGAGCGGAGAAAACATTCAAGGTTATTATTGAATCGCAACCTGCTACGGTTTCAAAAGTAAAAACGACGCTGGTATCCGAAGGAATCATTTGTCCATTATAAAAGAGGGGATCTCCGCCACAAATGGTCGTATCAACAACCAATGCGGTACTAGTGCCTAAACTAATCGTCATAGAATCTACACTGATACATCCAGCAGCGGTACTGGCTACTACCGCATATGTGGTAGGAGTGAGGGGCGAAGCATTGACGGTTTCGCAATCTGAACAATCAAGGCCTTCCGAAGGCGTCCATTGGTAATCGTCAAATCCCGGAATGGAAAAAGTTATACTACCTCCATCACATAAAATGGTATCTGGACCAAGATCAATCACCGTTGCTTCATCCAGAATTATTGAAATGGTATCGCTAAGAACTGTTGCACAAGCACCCGTGACTTCGACCCAGTAGGTGCCTGGTTCCCAGGCGGTAAAGGTTTGTTCTGTTTCTCCGTTTTGCCATCTGTAAGTATCGAATCCGGCACCTGCATCAAATTCAAACACCCCATTTTGACAAACCACGATGTCAGGTCCAAGATCTAAACTCAAAGGACCATTTTCTAATTCAAAAAAGCTGATATTGTTCGTATAATCACATTCCAGATTAGCCGTTACCGGAAAGTCATCTTCTAAACTGTAGGGTGTTGGAATGTATCCCCCCACCATACCCCATATTGCCTAAAATAAATCCTCTATCTATCTTTGTCTAAAAAAATGACAAAGGAATCAGAACGCCAAGATCATATTGCCTATTGGGAGCAAAGTGGACAAACCAAAAAAGCCTACTGTGAGTCGGCTGGAATTAAATATGCCACTTTTATTTCCTGGTTTAGAAATACTCCTTCTTCTCAACAAGGTCAGTTTGTAAAGTTAGAAAAAAAATCGACGATGGGTGGATTGGAAATTTTACTGCCAAATGGAATCCGAATTTATAGTTCCGAGCACTTGACGGTTGAGTTGCTAAAAGCCTTACAAAATGTTTGAGCAGAGCAGCACTTATTATTTATATGATCAGCCCACCGACATGCGCAAAAGTTTTAATACGCTGGGCGTGATCGTGACCGGGAGTATGAATTTGTCACTGATGAGCGGATCAGGGTTTGTATTTATCAACCGTCGTAAAACACATTTGAAAATGCTTCGGTGGGAAGGTGATGGATTCAGTCTTTATTTTAAACGCCTGGAAAAAGGTACTTTCGAACATCTTACCGGACTCAACCAATATCGACTTAGCTACGAAAATCTGTTACTGATTTTACACGGAATTGAGACACAAAAAATTAGTAAAAGAAGGCGATTTTCTTTGGTAAAAACGGGATAAATTTTGTACTTTTAGGTCGTGTCAAAGGAAGAATTACTAGAAGAAAATAAAGAACTCAAAACGGAAAATTTTCTGTTAAAGGAGGAAAATGCCCAACTCAAAAAAATGATGTTTGCGGCTAAACGGGAGCGGTTTGAAGGAAGTATGGATACGGCCCAATTAGATATTTTTGGGAATACTTCTGTCGAACAAACTTCCAAAAATCCAGCCGAGAAAAAGCAATCTACTAAAAGGAAAACGAAGTCTACCAAGCTTAAAAAGCGAAACAGTTTTCCTGCCCGCTTAAAAAGACAAACCACGATTCTGTTACCTGCTCATGTTGAAAAAGTGGATGACCTTACCCAGATTGGTCAGGATGTCACTGAATTGTTAGCGTACCATCCAGCAACTTTATATGTTAAAGAAATTATTCGCCCCCGAGGGATTGTTAAAACTGATCCGCAAGGTGGTATCGTGCAGGCCGCTATTCCTCCTCGCCTGATCCCAAAGGGAATAGTCGACGAATCTCTGGTGGCTGAATTGGTCAATGAAAAAGTACAGTTTCATACACCCATTCACCGTTTTTCCAAGAAACTAAAACAGGCGGGCGTAGATTTTATTAGTGAGAATAATTTGTACAACTGGTTCCATACCGCTGCCGAATCACTGAGTGCCATATACGATTTATTGATCCAGGATATTTTAGCTCAAAATTATATTCAGGGAGATGAAACACGTATGCCAGTGTTATCTAAAAACAAAAAAGGAGCTGCTCACCGGGGGCAAATGTGGGCCTTCATGGCACCGACCATTAAAGCGGTTGCCTTCAATTATGAGCCTACCCGCTCGACCCAATCAGCTAAAATGGTATTGGAAAATTACGAAGGTATTTTGCAAGTAGATGGTTATAGTGCTTACGAAAAACTAGCTAAAACCCGACCTATCCAACTAATTTATTGTATGGCACATGCTCGTCGAAAGTTTTTTGAAGCCAAAGATAATCACCCCGATCTAGCCAATTATTTTCTTAAACAGCTGCAAAGATTATATCAAATCGAAAAAAATTGTAGAGTCCAAAACCGAACGATGGAACAACGCAAAGCGATCCGAAAACAAGAAGCCGTTCCAATCTTGCAGCGTCTGGAAAAGTGGTTACATTTACAATTTACTGATCCTAAACTGCTTCCTAAAAGTCTTATCAAAAAAGCGATTACCTATGCCTACTCCCGCTGGAAGGGATTAAGCGCCTATGCGCAAAACGGCGAATTGGAAATAGATAATAATCTGGTAGAAAATACGATCCGTCCCATCGCCCTGGGTCGTAAAAATTATATGTTCGCCGGCTCCGATGTCGGTGCCCAAAACTTGGCAATCCTATATTCCATAATCGGTACCTGCCTACAACATCAACTTAATGCACAAAATTATCTGCACTGGTTACTCAAAAATGTAGCTACTCACAAAATCACTCCACAAGCCATCGACTGGCTGCCACACAGAATAGATCCACAGATTTTAGAAAAATTTAGATTGGAACAGATGAAAGGTATGGGGTAAGGTGGGGGGATACCTATAATCGGTGAACTGTCCCGGCTGGTTTACATAAGTAAATACATTCTCTGACTTTGAATATTTGCATTCAATAAAAATTGGTTGTGGGTGAACTGATGCAATTCCTGAGGCGTTATACGGAATAAGATTTGTTATATAGCCATCAGGTTTTCTATTAAAATTTTGAGGGTCTGAATTTCCTTGTGGAAGTCCAAGACATTCAAGACTTGCAATTTCATGAGCAGGGCCAATTACATCACAAGGCCAGAATTTATCAACTCTATCTGCTCTTGCAGGAAAATCATTTTCTAATTGTGCTCTAATTGTATTTGTTGGAATAAAATAATCTCCATTTTCATATGGAACAAATCCTGCGGTACTAGGATATGAAATAGTAGAACTAGGCAAATTGTTGTTTACATCATCAATTCCAAAGACATTGAGTACAAAAGGATTTAGGTTTCTTTCATAGAAGAAATTATATAGTTCATCAATATTTGTAGAAGAATTTGGATCATCCATAAACAAATCAATAGCACTTACCAAATTCCTAAACATACCTATTCCTAATTCCTCAGCCATTCCAATTTCTAGGAATACACGTCCCGCCCCGACCATGAAATGATTACCCATAAATA
>CALLLR010000274.1 GCA_938008185.1 uncultured Saprospiraceae bacterium | reverse complement strand
AATCCACTAATCCACTAATCCACTAATCCACTAATCCACTAATCCACTAATCCACTAATCCACTAATCCACTAATCCACTAATCCACTAATCCACTAATCCACTAATCCACTAATACACTAATCCACTAATCCACTAATCCACTAATCCACTAATCCACTAATCCACTAATCCACTAATCCACTAATCCACTAATCCACTAATCAATACCCCGTTTTCCACTTTTCTAAATCCTCACAACCAGAGTACTGTGGGTCTAGTTCAATGTAGGTGTCTTTAATTTTTTGCTCTACCCATTCGGACATAAATTTATTCTTTTTCGATTCCAGGGCCGCCGCTTTAATTTTGGAATAGTCTTTTGCCAGACTCGCTTTGTGTGGCTTGGTACGGGAGCGTAACTGGATGGCGCGGTATCCCTTGCGACCAGTCTGTTCAGTAAATTGAAAAGGAGCGGAAAGATCATTTACTTCCATCGTGTCAATGGTGAAATAAATATCCGGGTCCAGATCACCGACTTCGTAAAAAGTATTACCCGTTTTTGGATTTACCAGATTTCCACCATTGGTATAACTGGGAATATCTTCATCCGAAAAACGATTCACCGCATAAGCAAATGGGATACTATCATGGATAACCAGGTAGCGAACAGAGTCGAGTCGGCTACGCGCGAGTTCTTCGTCGGCAGGGGTGATTTCGGGAGTAATCAAGATATGACGGACATGAATACTATTTCCTCGTCGCTCCAATAATTCCAGTAAGTGATAACCAAATTGTGTTTCAATAACTTCGGATAGCTCGTTGGTTTCCAGGTTATAAGCTTCCGCTTCAAATTCACCCACGTAACTTCCACGGGTGGCCCATCCCAAGTCTCCACCTTGTGCTCCTGAACCGGGATCATCAGAATATTTTTTTGCGAGTTCCGCAAATTGAGCGCCATCGATAATCTGTTGACGAATATCTTCTAATTTCTCGCGGGCTTTGGTTTTTTCCATCATATTGTGGGAAGGATAGATGACAATCTCGGCTACTTCTACTTCGGAATTAAAAAATGGCAGACTATCTTTTGGAATTTGATTAAAGAAATCTTTTACTTCGGAAGGGGTAACCGTTGCATCGGCGATAATTTGTTGCTGCATTCGTTCGATCAGTAACTTGTTTTCCAGATCTACCCGAAACTGGGCGCGTACCTGTGGGACCGTTGCACCGTAATATTCTTCGAACTGTTTTTCATCCCCCTGCATATATTGCAGAATTTGTTTGATTCTGGCGTCCAGTTGTGATTCAACCTCATTGTCTGTAACCACAATACTATCCAGGCGAGCTTGATTAAGCATTAGGTTTTGGGCCAGCACTTGATCCATAATGATACAGCGGGCTTCGACGCCCAGCTCAGGCTGACGCTTTTTAGCCAGACTATACTGGTCTTCGATATCAGAGAGTAAAACGAGCTCCTGACCGACGACTCCAACAACTTTATCAATCACCTGACGATCCTGCGCGTTGGAAATGGATAAACTACAAACAATAAAAATAAAGACAATAAATTGACGCATTAGTTATAAACTTTTATGGTGTTTCGGTTAATCTCCCGCTCGTAAATCTCTTCCCGCTTCTCATTTAATAAAGCTATTTTTCTTTGGTGTAATATCACCCTGCTTATTTGTTCAATCACATATTCCATCGGGGCCACTTCGCCTTTGGGTTTGCGATCTAAAATGCTCAGATAGTATTTGAACTGGTCGTCGGTAAAGGTTATTTCCTTTCCGTTGGCAAAATTTTTACTTTTTTGATATTCCTCGGGGAGCAGTTTCATTAAATAATCGGAGCGGTACCAGGTACTGTCGTTCATCATGAACTGTGTACTATTCGAAGCCGCAAACCGCTTTAAATCTTCGTCTCCCTTCTTTGCGTATTTTTTCCAGAGTTTATCAACCTCTTTTATTTCTTCACTATTCTTGGGCATTTCTATAAATAAGCAACGTACAATGGGACTTTCCAGATGGAACTGTTCTTTATTGGTTTCATAATATTCAATTAACTCCTGAGAGGTAACGGTAGAATCCAATTGCAATTCGACCAGAATTCTTTCGTAGTTATGTCTGATTAACGATGATCGGTAATCACGTACCAGGTCGTCAATCTTAAGGTCTTTTGGTAAATTTCGTTCTGCCTCTTCCATCAACAAAGCTTCTCTAATCCATTTTTCCATAAAAGCACTGGCAATCATGGTACTGTCTTCGGTATTAGCCTCGTCGGGTATCATTGCCTTGACCTCAGAAAGATATAGTGGTTTTCCGTGGACGGTTGCTACCACTACATCGTTGGCTTCCGGTGGTACCTGCTCGCTTTTACAAGCAAGTAAACAAACAAAGCCCCCTAAGAAAAAGAATAAAAACCGCTTCATTACTTGACCAAACTTTTAAAAACCTTGTCATTTATTTCCACTTTGTAGCTGGCCTTCAATTCTTCCAGCCATTTCTTTTCCAGAAAATCCTGATAATCTGCGATAACATATCCACGGGCTTCGTCCAGCGTTTTAACGCCTGGTGCCTTGGTATCTTTGATGACCATAAAAGTGGTAGATCTGGTACGCTCGTTTTTCAACGCTGGCGTCACCGCTCCTTTTTTCCAGTTCATTCTGTCCAGATTTTCATCCCGGCCTCTTTCGTACTCTTTTTCCTGAATACTCAAGATTTGCTGATCATCTTTGTTTACGGCTTTCAATACATCTTCGGCCGTTTTACCGGTTCCAAGCATCGTTACAATTTCTTTTACTTTGCTTTCATTTCCGGAGCGAAGCGTGTACAAATCCACGACCGCTCGTTCTTTCCATTGATACTTATTGGGGTTCGAGGCGTAAAACGCAGCTAACCCTGTACTATCAGTAGACGCCTTATCCCATACCTGGAGTTTGGTCGCTTCGAATAATAATATGCCTTCTTCGTATTCACGCATTAGTGATTTAAACTCTGGATACTTGTTTTCCAGCTGAGCTTCCTCATATTTTAAGGCACTATCGTCCACAAATTCCTGGTAAACTTTATCGGCTATTACTTTGGGATCTGCATTTTTATTTCGTCGCAAACGCGTAGAAGAAGTTTTACTAAATTCGTTAAAATCAGCTACGGTATATTTCATGTTACTACCAAAGGAGAAAAGCTCATTTTTATCTGTCAAAACCTTTTTCCAGCGGTGCGATGTGTAACTACTGTCAATACTGGCCAGCATTAACTTCTTTGCGGTTTCATTTTCTTTAAAATTCGCTTCTTTTTTGATTTTAGCGATCATGGCTTGTTTGGCCAGTTTTTGACGACTGAATTCGCCTCCTTTACCTTTTGCGCTATTTTGTATTTTAGTTTGTAAACGTCGCTTGGCAATTTCCGGAGCTTCTGCTGGTTTTACCGAAATACGACGTACGATATGCCAGCCGACGCTACTTTTGAAAGGTTTGGAAAAATCATTATCTGCTTTTAAACTAAACACTTCGTCTTTAAAAGATTCTTCGACGGGACTATTAGTAGAAACAAAACCAATGTATCCTCCTTTTTGGGCCGTCTGCTGGTGCTGAGACAACTGACTGGCAAGCTCATCAAAATTCCCACCATTTTTCAAGAGATTGTAAATGCTATCAATTGTTGCTACTTGCTGATCATCTTTTTTACCAGTTTCAGTTCGAATTAAAATATGAGCAGTTTCTACCTCGCCGCGGGCGGGACGTTTGCTGTTGAGTTTAAGAATGTGGTATCCCGCTGCGGTACGAACTGGTTTGGAATATTTACTGGGCTTAAGGTTGTAAGCTGCGGATTCCATTTCGTAAAAACCAGGTCGAAAAATTGCGCCGAAGAAACCGAGACGGCCACCCTTATTTTTTGTGTTTTCATCTTCGGAATATTCGTTGGCCACCAAATCAAAAGACTTGCCACTATCCAAAGCTGCTTTGGCCTTCATAATTTTTTTATAAGCCATCAGGGTGTCTGCAGGTTGCGGATTATTGGGCATTTTAACCATGATGTGGCTAAGATCTACTTCTACCAAACTTCTTTGGTAAGCTTCCTCTACTAGTTTTTCGGTTACCTCCTTATCCACCAGGTAACTATTTGCCAATTGTCGTCGGTAACCGTTGAGTTCTTTAATCAATGCTGGAATCGTATCCAGTTGCATGTCCCGGGCACGCTGTACTTTTAATTTAAACTTAACGTAAAGGTCGAGATATTCTTCTAGGGATTCTTTGGAATAATCGGCTTTTTCTCCGTTGGTTTTTTCGTAGATATAATCAAATTCAGAAACGTGTATGGGTTTATTCTGAACGGAAAATAAAACGGGATCTTTCTGGGCGGTAACAGATTGAAGAATACCGAAAAGAAGAATGGTTAAAATGGATAAACGAAATGACATTGTTCTGTTTTTTTACTAATAGAATTATACAATATGTGTTCGATAAATAAAATGGTTTGAAGCAATCAAATTTCACTTTAAATGGAGTGCAAAAATACGAATTTTACGTCTGTATTTGATTTAAAATTTTTTTCAAAATTTAGTCTCTGTACAAATGGTGCTAATTGGTGAATTTATTATACCGTGTACTAATCAATTTCCTGAAAATAAACCCTTTTTACACGCTCGGAAATTCCGGTAAAAATCTCGTATGGGATCGTTTTTAAACTATCGGCCAACGCCATCACAGACAAATCCGGACCAAAAATGATCACTTCGTCGCCCGGGCTGGCATTTGGAACGGCAGTAATATCCATCATACACATATCCATACAGATATTTCCGATGGTGGGTACCCTGATTCCGTGTAGCAAACCACTAAACCGCCCGTTACCTGCTCTTCGTAGCAAACCATCCGCGTAGCCAATGGTTACCGTAGCAATAAGGCTGTCGCGTTGCGGGCGACCTTTTCGGCCATAACCGATGGAAGTACCTTTTTTTACCAATTTTATGTGGGAAATACTGGCTTTTAGGGTGTGTACTGTTTCCAGTTGGGTACTTCCGGGCGTAGCCGCGTTGTATCCGTAAAGTCCAATTCCCAAACGTACCATGTCCATTTGGTATTGTGGAAAACGGCTGATTCCAGCGGTATTCAATACGTGTCGAGTCGGCTGATAGCCAATTGTTTGGGAGATCTCTTCGTAGTTGGCTTGATAAGTTGCGATTTGTTGGTGCGTAAATTTGTCGTGGCGGTCTTCATCACTGGCAGCCAGATGGGTGAAGATCGAAGCCAGCTTCAATGCTGGATAGGCGATTAATAGTTTAAATAATGCTGGAAAGTTTGTCGAATCCAAACCCAGTCTGGACATTCCGGTATCTATATTCAGGTGCACTGGAAAGCTATCGGGGGATAAAGTCGATAAATTGGTCAGTTCGATGAGTCGGTTAAGTTGGGGAATACTGTAAATTTCTGGTTCCAGTTGATGTTCTACCATCGCTTCCAAAGATGCCTCTTCGGGGTTTAGGACGAGGATGGGTAGCCGGATACCGGCTTTACGTAAGGCCACTCCTTCGTCTGTATACGCGACCGCTAAATAGTGTACGGAACGGGCCGCAAGCAGTCTTCCAATTTCCACACTTCCGATTCCGTAAGCGGCTGCTTTGACCATCACCATGACCTTGGTCGCAGGGGCTAATTGCTGGGTGAAAAACTGGAGGTTATGCTGGAGTGCGCTGAGGTTAATCTCCAATACCGTTTGGTGGTGCTTTTGTCGGAGTCGGGCTACTAGTTTTTCGAAGTGAAAGATTCGGGCGCCTTTTATTAAAATGATTTCGGATTGAAAATCATCGGATTTTAATTGGGAAATAAAGTGTTGGGTGGTAGGGTAGTAACTGGATTTTATGTTTTTTGGAATATATTTTTTTAATGCTGGGATCTGTTTTCCAATGGCAATGATTCGTTGGATTTGATGTAATTTTAGGAGTTCCGCTAATTTTTTATACAACTGATCTGCTTTTTTTCCAGACTCCAAAATATCCGATAGGATAAGGCTGCGTGGTCTGTCGTCCCCCTGTTGTGCCATGAAGTTAAGCGCCGCTTTTAGCGATGATAAGTCTGCGTTGTAGCTGTCATTTATTAATAAGCAGTTGTTAATACCTGTTTTTAATTCCAGGCGCATCGCCACGGATTCCAGATTTTTTAACGCTGTCTTTATTTTTTGACTGGACGCTTTTAAATAGGTGGCCGTTACCCAGCAATGGATCGCGTTTTCAATGGCTGTGGGTGCTATGAAAGGGATAGTGATTTGTTGTTTCTTTCCTTTATATGCAGCAGATATTTTGGTTAGATTTTTTGGCATCCGCTCCATAGAAATAATCTCCCAGTCTGCGTTGGATTCGGTGGCCCAGTTCAACGTTTTTCCTTTGAAGTGTCGCTTTATTAATTTATCCAGACGAGCATCATCACTACGATAGATGAGTAGCTTGCTGTTCTTGAAAAGCGCTAACTTTTCCTTTATTTTATGTGTCACAGAAGTGAATCCAGCGTTATGGGCATCTCCTACGGTAGTGAAAATGCCGATCTCCGGAGCGATAATTCTTTCAAGATTTTTCATTTCATCGGGTTGCGAAATTCCCGCCTCAAAAATACCGAGTGAATCTCCTTTTTGCAATTGCAAAACAGAGAGCGGAACTCCCAGCTGGGAATTGTAACTTTTAGGACTTCGGGTAATTTTAAATTTTGTATTTAAGGTCTGGAAAAGCCATTCTTTTACAATCGTTTTTCCGTTACTGCCAGTAATGCCAATGATGGGGATTTTAAATTTTTGCCGATGAAACGCTGCCAGTTTTTGTAAGGCTGTGAGGGTGTTATTGACTACCACAAATTCAGCCTGTGGCATTTTTTTGAAGGTCGGTTTTCGCTGCGTTAGAAAATAGCGAACACCTCTTTCATAAAGCTCCTCCAGGTAGCTATGCCCGTCGTTACGATCTCCAACAAGTGCTACAAACAACGTATTTTCGGGAAATACCAATTTGCGACTATCATAAATCAGGTGCTTAATTGATCTTGAGTCTCCGGAAGTAGCGTACCGCTTTCCGTTGGTAATTTCCGCAATTTCTGAAAGACAATATTCCATTTATAAACTGTGCGTACCTAAAATAGGTTGACCTTTTTTTATTTAACTTAATTGTCAAGCTGTTTTAAGAAAACTTGCTCTACGCTTCGCTCATTCGCGGTTTACCCAAAACCCAAAACCCAAAACTCAACCCTCATCTCCTACAACGCCGCCAGGTCCATTCCAATATCACTCCGAAAATATTTTCCATCAAAAGCTATCTGTTCTGCATTGTTTTTAGAAATAGCCAGCGCCTCCATAAAATTTTCACCAAAAGAAGTGATTGCCACGACTCTACCTCCATTAGTAAGAACCTGATCATTTTTAATTTTAGTTCCCGCGTGAAAAACGGTACTATTTTTTATGTTTTCTAAATTATGGATAACTTTTCCCTTCGTGTAAGCTTCGGGATATCCTCCGGAGACCAACATAATGGTCGTTGCTGCCCGAGGATCCTCTTCGATGGTTATTTCGTGCAATGTACCGTTCGCCGTCGCAACCATTAGTTCCGTCAAATCATTTTTAAGGCGAGGAAAAACCACTTCCGTTTCCGGGTCACCCATTCGGCAATTATATTCAATCACGAAAGGTTCTCCATCGACACTGATCAATCCAATAAAAATAAAACCTTGATAAATAATATCTCTTTGTTGAAGTCCTTTGATGGTTGGAATAATCACTCTTTTTTCGACCTTTTCCATCATTTTCTCGTCCACAAAATGGACGGGAGAAACAGCGCCCATCCCGCCGGTGTTGAGTCCGGTATCCCCTTCACCGATTCTTTTATAATCTTTGGCTACCGGTAAAATCTTATAATCACGTCCATCGGTTAGCACAAAAACAGAAAATTCGATGCCATCCAGGAACGATTCTATGACGACTCGTGCGCCCGCCTCCCCAAACTTTCCATCCAGCATGGCACGAAATTCTTTTTTAGCTTCTTCGCGGTCGGTCAAAATTAACACGCCCTTGCCCGCCGCGAGGCCATCCGCTTTGAGTACGATGGGTGTAGCAGTTTTATCTAAAAAATCCAGTCCTTCTGAAAGCGTATCTTGCGTAAACTCTTGATAATCAGCTGTTGGTATCTGCTGTTCGGCCATAAAAGCTTTTGCAAAAGCTTTACTACCTTCCAGTTGCGCACCTTTTTGGGAAGGGCCGATAACGGGAATATGTTCCAGTTCGTCATCCGTACCAAAAAAATCAAAAATCCCCCGTACCAGCGGTTCTTCGGGGCCTACGACAACCATTTCTACGTCCTGTTCGAGGACAAAAGTTTTTAAAGCCGGAAAATCATTTGGGTTAAGGTTTACGTTGGTACCACATTGGGCAGTTCCCGCATTTCCGGGAGCAATAAATAATTGTTCGCAGAAGGGGCTTTCCTGAAATTTATGGGCAAAAGCATGTTCGCGGCCACCGCCACCAAGCAGGAGAATTTTCATATAAGCTGTTTTTGGGGCAAAGATAGTAAGAATATATTGGCTGGTTAGTCAATTTGCTGGTTTGCTAAATGGCGTTCTTTTGCACCTTAAAAACGAGTCAACCAGCTAAGAGCTGATCAACTAACCAGCTCTTTAAACAGAGATCACTTAGATTCTGGAATGAACAAGGCCGACAAAACCATCCTTGAAAGAGATAATTTCTACTAATCAGCCTTAAATTTTAGTATTTTCGCGTAAAAGAAGGGACAAAATATGATTTCCTACATCAAAGGACCAATAACACACAAAAATCCAGCATATATCATTGTCGAAACTGGTGGCATCGGCTATCATGTTAATGTAAGTTTGCATACCTACGCGCAGATTGAAAAAGAAGAACGGATCAAAATCTTGATTCATCAACACATCAAAGAAGATAGCAATACTTTATACGGATTTAGCGAAGAGGCAGAACGGGGCCTGTTTGTACTCCTGATTTCGGTCTCGGGGATCGGTCCTAATACGGCTCGTGTCATTCTTTCCGGAATGACGCCCGAGGAAGTTCGTGCTTCGATACTAGGAGAAAACGTAGCTGCCTTCAATCGGGTGAAAGGAATTGGGCCAAAAACGGCGAAAAGAATCATTTTGGATTTAAAAGATAAAGTGATGAAAGATTCGGGCGAAAATGGAGTAAGTTTAAGCGGTCAGGACAATACATTGAGAACAGAAGCGTTATCTGCTTTAGTTGCACTTGGCTTCGCAAAAGTTGCCGTTCAAAAAACCTTAAACCGGGTGTTGCAAGCCGAGAAATTTACCAGCGTTGAACAACTGATAAAGGTTGCCCTGAAACAACTTTCTTAGGAACCTGTAAAGAAAAAGAAACCTCAGATTGTTAGTAAGGTATTTTTTACGTTCCTTGGGCCCTTCCGTTCCGATAATATACACGGTAATCAGCATTGAGCTTTATCACTATTTTTAACCAAGATAACCAAATAAGTAGGGATAACTTATTTGAGTTTTTTCCGTAAGTATATAAATTAATGTAATAAGTTAAATAGAATTAATCAGGGGTGTGTACCAAAAGAAGGTATAACAAACGTTAAAAAAAAATTATCCGAACTAACACTCCACCCTAATGACGTTACTCTATGGCGATACAATCGGTATCGTTTATATTTTTTGCACTGAAATCGATTATGAAAATAGAAAATTTACTCCTGTCAGTGATCTTTTGTTTCTGCCTGATCAGCCTGACAAATGCCAATTTACCCGCCGGCAACAATTTAGA
>CALLLR010000273.1 GCA_938008185.1 uncultured Saprospiraceae bacterium | reverse complement strand
AACAAAAAAAAAGTGTCATCTCCGAAATTCGGGATGACACAACAACATAACCATGAAAATACATAACCAATTCTTAAAGTCAACAGGTGTTCGTGTGTGGTACTGCCGACTCGTTAATTTCGTGTTCTAATGCGTTTTTGTTTGTTATATAATTTAAAACATACTAATTTTAAAATTATATTATTGACTTATTTTCAACTATTTATATACATTCAAATATGATACCAAAAACAAATATTTTAAAAATTAAATATTAATAAAAACAAATATTAATTTTTCATATTACATTCAACTACCGTACCAACATGAGATTAAATTTAAAAATTTTATATATTTTTTTAATTATAACTGTACTTAGCTGTAAAACCAAAGCTCCGTTCCGTTATTCATTGCAAAAATCAGCCATTGCCGATCAAAGTATGGTCGTCACTGCTCATCCTCTCGCTTCAGAAATTGGTCTCAAAATTTTAAAAAAAGGTGGCAATGCCGTGGATGCCGCCATTGCGGTACAATATACGCTAGCCGTGGTGCTTCCAGTAGCGGGTAATATTGGTGGCGGTGGCTTTATGGTACTAAGAATGGCCGATGGTACCACCAATACCCTGGATTTTCGAGAAAAAGCACCGGGTAAAGCAAGCCGGGACATGTATCTTGATGAGCAACAAGCAGTAATTCCTCGCTTAAGTATCGACGGACATCTCGCTTCTGGCGTACCTGGAAGTGTAGCGGGTATGGATGCTGCCTTTACCCGATATAGCCAACTAAAGGATTTTGCCGCATTGATTGATCCGGCTATTGCGCTGGCACGAGATGGTTTTCAAATATCCCAGCAACAGGCGGATGGGCTCAATCGCACCCGGGAAGCCTTTATCAAACTAAATACGACTACCCCTGCCTTTGTAAAAAATACCGAGTGGAAAGCAGGAGATTTACTGGTTCAAACCGAACTGGCCAAAACACTGACCCGGATCCGTGACCAGGGCGCTGCTGGTTTTTACGAAGGCGAAACGGCTGACCTGATTGTAGCGGAAATGAAAGCCGGAGGTGGGATTATTTCTCATCAGGATCTGAAAGACTACGAAGCCATCTGGCGACAACCATTGGTGAGTACATATAAGGAATATGGAATTATTTCTATGCCGCCGCCTTCCAGTGGAGGACTCGCCCTTGCCCAATTACTAAAAATGGTCGCTCCCTACCCGATTCGAACCTACGGTTTTCAATCTGCCGAGGCCATTCATTTGATGGCCGAAGCTGAGCGTCGAGTATACGCCGACCGGGCGACGTATCTCGGAGATTCGGATTTTGTAACGGTCCCCATTCGATCCTTGATAGACGATAATTACCTGAAAAATAGAATGATGGATTTTGATCCTAATCGGGCAAATGCTAGTGAAATGGTTGGTGCCGGACTGGTTACCCCCGTCGAAAGTGAAGAGACGACACATTTTTGTATAGTCGACGCAGCGGGGAATGCCGTTTCTTTGACCACAACGCTCAACGGTGGTTACGGTGCCAAAACAGTAGTGAGCGGTGCTGGATTTTTGCTTAATAACGAAATGGATGATTTTTCCGCCAAACCGGGTGTTGCCAATATGTTCGGTTTAATTGGTAACGAAGCCAACGCCATCGAACCCGGAAAACGAATGCTAAGCTCCATGACGCCAACCATCGTGACTAAAGATAACGAAGTATATTTGGTCGTCGGTACACCGGGCGGTTCGACGATCATCACCTCTGTATTCCAGACCATTCTCAACGTCATCGAATTTGATAAAACACTTCCGGATGCCGTTAGCCTCGGTCGTTTTCACCACCAATGGAAACCGGACGCCATCCAACTGGACGAACTGATAGAACTGTCTCCTCCTGTTAAGAAAAATCTGCTTAAAAAAGGACATCACTTAAAACAAAGAAGTAACTTTGGCCGCGTAGAAGCGATTCTCAGAAGGGCAGATGGTCGGCTGGAAGGAGCGGCAGATGTGAGAGGAGATGATGATGCGCGTGGGTTTTGAGTTGTTGAGTTGTTGAGTTGTTGAGTTGTTGAGTTGTTGAGTTGTTGAGTTAAAATATTTAAAAAATCAAAATTATAATAAAATGAAGAAACCATTAGTATCCCCTTTAGATCGTAACGCGAATAAAGAAACTGCGGAGATGGCCGATTTTTATCAGGAAACTTTAGGCTTTACGCCGAACAGTTTATTTACCATGATGCATCGCCCCCGAATTGCCTATGCTTTTATGGAGATGAATAAAGCGGTCATGGAAAACAAAGGTCGGGTAACGAGCGGTCTAAAAAGATTACTGGCGTATTTATCCAGTATGACGGCGGGTTGTCGATATTGCGAAGCACATGCCATTCGGGCAGCAGAACGGTACGGCTCGGAGCAAGATAAAATCAACCATATCTGGGAGTATAAAACCTATCCTGCTTTTAGTGATGCAGAACGGGTCGTCTTTGATTTTGCAATTGCTGCCTCTACAATTCCTAATGCGGTAACGGATGAGATTGCAGAAAATTTGCGTAAACATTGGGACGAGGGGGAGATTGTAGAACTTCTGGGCGTGGTTGCTCTATTTGGTTATCTCAATCGCTGGAACGATAGCATGGGTACGCAGCTGGAAGAGCCGGCAGCGGCGGATGGAGAGAAATTTTTAGGGGTAAAGGGCTGGAATCGGGGAAAGCATGGGTATTAGAGGGTTCTTGGGTTTTGGGTTTTGGGTTTTCTTTAAAAAGGAGATGATCGCAAAGAAAGACAAACGGAGCAGAAACTTTTATGAAGTTGTTTAATAATTTATTATTTTTTCTATGGACTTTGAAAAAACCACCGAGGCGGACTCTCCTTATAATGAGATTGAAAAGATGAACGTGGAAGAAATTCTGATTGCGATCAACGCGGAAGATAAAACCGTTCCTTTGGCAGTAGCAAAGTCCCTGCCTCAGATTAAAAAATTAGCAACCATAGTTTCTGAAAAATTAAAAAATGGAGGTCGCCTCTTTTACATTGGAGCTGGTACTAGTGGTAGACTTGGTATAGTAGATGCAAGCGAATGTCCCCCTACTTTTGGGGTGGACCACGGCTTGGTAGTTGGTATTATGGCAGGAGGCGATCATGCTATTAGGAAAGCGGTGGAATTTGCGGAAGATAATCCCCATCAAGGTTGGCTAGATTTGCAAGCAGAGCAGATTTCCGAAGAAGACATTGTTATTGGTATTGCTGCGTCCGGGACCACGCCATACGTAATAGGCGCTCTTGAAGCATGTAATAGCCATAATATTGCTACGGGCTGTATTACCTGTAATGAAGGGAGTCCTCTGGCAGTTACCGCAAAACTTCCGGTGGTGGTAGTCGTGGGTCCAGAATTTGTTACTGGCAGCTCAAGGATGAAAGCGGGTACCGCGCAAAAATTAGTATTGAATATGATTTCTACCACGGCGATGATTCAACTTGGCCATATAAAAGGAAATAAGATGGTCGATATGCAGTTGAGTAATCATAAATTGGTAGACCGCGGTATTCGGATGATTATGAGCGAAATTAAGGTGAATAAGGAAACTGCGGCAAATTTATTACAAATCCATAAAAGTGTAAGAGCGGCAGTCAATGCATTTAGAAAGGAATAATGTTAATCAGGTGGTAAATGAACTAACCCCAAGCGGTGGGTTCAATTAACGGTGTCTAACCAATTAGTTCAATATAAGTAAACTGTATTGTATCTTTCATCCAAAGATTGTTTTGTCATACTTATACCACAATGCTCCTCTAACCAATCACAAGAATCGTTTAAACTTCTTTCCTTTCCATCTGAAGAATCAAAGACGTTCATTTCCAAAAATGACTTTCCACTTAACCGAGAAGTCTTTCGCTGAATAAACTTACTGCTTCGCGCCAGCTCTTCCGTTTCTGGCTCTGAAAAACACTTTTCTAACTTAGCCAGCAGTCTCTTTGAATCAAAATTTTTTATATCCATCCCATCTTAACCTCGTTTTTTGTAAGTTTGTTTAATTAATAGCCTGACGGCTATGGAGCAGGCTCATCTGTTAATTGTTTTTTTTTGAGCTTGAAAATTATATTATATGCTTTTTAGAAAAACTTTAAACAGCTTCAATTCTCAAAAATTCAAAATACTGCCCATCGAATAATTTTGGGTGTTTTTTTTCAATTTCTACTCCACTTGACTCTCCACCTCACCATCACCAAATTTCGTTCGCAATTGATCTCCTTTTTTAACTTCCTTTGCTGATCGAATTAACTTCCCTTCTTTCATCGTCAACGAGTAGCCCCGCGCCAAAACAGCAGCCGGATTTAACAGTCCAACTACTTGTTCAAGCTGATTGAGGTCTCGACTGGCATGGCCCACTTGTTGGGTAATCAAGCGAGGTAGTTCTTCGGTCAGGTAATCAAGCATACGGGCATTTTGCAATAATAAATTTTGGGGTTGAATGCCGAGTATCTGTTGGTATTCGCGGAGCTGTTGTTCCTGAGTAGTAATACGGTCGCCGATGGTTTGCTGAATCCACTGACCAATATCGATGAGTTCACTTTCGAAGTGTAAATTATTTTCAATAATAAAAGCGGCTACGGCCGTCGGCGTTTTTAAACTTTTGTGCGCCACCAGGTCGGTGACCGTTTCATCCACTTCGTGTCCGATTCCTGCAAGTACGGGAATGGGACATTCCGCAATTTTTTCGCAAAGTGCCAATTGATCAAAAGCCATTAAATCCAGTCGCGCTCCCCCACCCCGTGTCAGGACGACACAATCGTAGCGTTCGGGACGCAAGGCCACTTTTTCCAGCTGGTTGATAATTTC
>CALLLR010000272.1 GCA_938008185.1 uncultured Saprospiraceae bacterium | reverse complement strand
CTATCGGTATTTAAAAATAAGCGTGTAAAAAATTCTTTTAAGTTTTCCATTGTGTTATTTTTTTAATAAAAAATTAACCCGTCTGTTTTTTTGTTTATTAGCCTCCGTGGTGTTAGGAGCGGCAGGTTGACTTTCTCCCATCGAAGAGATAATGATTTTATTTTTGATACCCATTTTTTGCAAAAATGCTTTTGCCGAATTGGCCCTTTTTCGTCCCAGGGTTTCATTGTAAAATTCGTTGCCATCATCGTCAGTATGTCCAATGATACGGACAGACTGAGTAAGGTTTTTCGAAAGAAAAGTCTGCAGAGAATCGGCATAAATTAAGAATTGTGTACTAGGACGAAATACCTCAGAATCAATGGCGAAATTTGCATTAGAAAAGGTCATGTCTTTAAAAGTAAACAAAACTCTTTTATACGATTCTGTTTTTTCGGAATCACCCGATAGTTTAAAAGTAATAGGGCGACCGAGTATTTCACCGCTAGACTGTTCGTAATCAAGGGCCATACGATCTTCCGCAATACCTCGATTAATTAGTTGCTGTCGAATGGCATTAGCTCTGGCTAGTCCCAGATTTTCAAAAATACCATTTTTTAATTCAGCTTCGGAGGGTCGAAAACGTCCATAGATTTTTACCTGTCTTTGGGGATTATTAATCAGATAAGTGGCCAGGTCATCGAGTAAACGATCATTGTCGGAATGTGTTGCTGGCTGAACCTGACCTTCAGAAAAACTAAATTCCTCATAATCCTTGAGAATGACCGTATCGTTATAACGAATGGTAAGCGTTTTTGGGCGGACCTTGTTAGCGGTATCATTTGTTGGTATGTGACGGATTTCCTGGCTTTCACAAGTTTGTAAAATGACACAAATGTAGGCGTATCGCGCAATAGCGATCCAGCCGATCAATAATAGAAAGGTTAGCAAAAGAGATAAAGTCCTCATAATTAGTTGTTCTCGGTTCGTTTGTTAAGAAGTTGTTTTTAAAACAAATTCTAACTATAAAAATACAGAATTATTTTTAAAATCAATAAATAACTGCTGGGTTGAGATATTTCAGTGGAGAATTAGTGGTATTTTGAGGTTATAGTTAATTTTTAACTACTTATGCAAATTATGGTTTAAAAATTAAATTTCTTAAATAGAGCAAGATCAATTTCAAAGATTATAATTGTTTCTGCCTCTTGTCCTCTTCTATCGCGGTCGAGTGAAGCAAGAAGCAAGCGGCAAAAAGCAAGCGGCAAAAAGCAGAAAGTTTTTGATAAACAGACAAAGGATTAGATAAGTTTTCAACCCCTGACTCGCATTACTTATTAAATTGTTGAATTTTTAAATCATGAATTGGGACACGACTTTAAAATCTTTTAAATCCTATCTTCTCCTGGAGCGCACCTTATCCCAAAATTCGGTGGCGGCCTATTTGCGCGATGTCGAAAAATTAATCAGCTATTTTGCTATTAAAGAAATAACGCTAGGGCCGGCAGAGGTGACGACGACCCAATTAGAGGATTTTATTTTTTGGATTAATGGATTGGGCTTAGAAGCCAACTCGCAGGCGCGGTTGATCTCTGGTCTTAAAGCTTTTTACAAATATTTACTCATCGAAGACATCATCTCTGATGATCCTACCTCCTTATTGGAAGGCCCTCGCCTGCGTCGAAAAATTCCGGAAGTGCTTCACTACGATGAAATCCAGGCCATGCTCGCTACCATTGACCTGAGCCATGCACACGGGGTTCGTAACCGGGCCATGCTGGAAACACTGTACGCTTGTGGTCTGCGGGTATCCGAACTGATCAACCTTCGACTTTCTAATCTTTATTTTGATTTAGAATTAATTAAAGTGATTGGAAAAGGAGATAAAGAAAGACTTGTTCCCATCGGTCAGGAAGCACAAAAACATATTAACCTTTACCGGGAGGGGGTACGAAGGGGGCAGAACAATATTCATCCGGATCACGAAAATATTTTGTTTTTAAATCGCAGAGGAAAAGGACTGAGTCGGGTGATGGTATTTATGATCATCAAAGAAGCGGCCAAAGCGGCGGGGATCGAAAAGCCAGTTAGTCCACACACCTTTCGTCATTCGTTTGCTACCCATCTAATCGAAGGAGGGGCTGATTTACGGGCCGTCCAGGATATGTTGGGTCACGAGTCGATCACCACTACGGAAATCTATACACATTTGGATACTGATTTTTTACGGGAAACCATTTTGAGTTTTCATCCCCGTGGCGGCGGATCGAGAAGCTAACTATATAATAGTGCATATTCATACTGCCAAGCTCCTTAAATTCGTTTATTTTTACAGACTCATTCAGAGATTTTATAATAAAATGATTTTGAAAAATAACTTTATTTCCGTTTGTTTATTAGGGATGGTATTATTGGTATTTTATCAGTGTGCGCAACCCGGTACATTGACCGGAGGTGCCAGGGATACGAAGCCTCCAGTACTGAATACTGCGGAGTCTACCCCCAATCTGCAGACCAATTTTAATAAACAAACCATAGAATTAAAATTTGACGAATTTATACAACTCAAAAAGGCTTCGACGGAAGTCATTATCTCTCCACCTTTGACCTATAATCTTAAAACCCGTGTTAGGGGTAAATCGGTGCTCGTTGAATTTGATGAAAAAGAAACGCTCCGCTCGGATGCGACTTACTCCATTAATTTTGGAGAAGCTATTCAGGATTATACAGAAGGAAATAAAATAGAGGGTTTTACCTTTGTTTTTTCTACGGGTGATTTTCTCGATTCCTTATCGGTTACGGGTAATGTAACCGACGCAATCAGTGGAAAACCAGTGGAAAAAGCCATTGTTATGTTATACAATGTAATAGAAGACAGCGTGGTGAGCAAGGTACTGCCTTTTTATTTTGGACGGACGGATAAAACGGGTACCTTTAAGATCAATAATGTAAAATCTGATACCTTTAAAGTGGTGGCCTTGCTGGAGAGTTTTACTAATTATAAATTTGACAATAGTGGAGAAAGTATTGGTTTTTTAGAAGACCCAATCATCATTAATGATTCTACCAGTAATGAAATTTCCATTAGCTTATTTAAAGAAGAAGGAAAAAATCGACTGATCAAGGTGGATAGTAGTCAGTATGGTCAATTAAAACTAATTTTTAGTAATGATCCCAAATCGGCAAAATTGGACTATGGTGTAATCGACGCAGAGGTGTACCGTGAAAATATAGAGGACACCCTTTTTGTCTGGCACAATACCGCGGTAGCGGATACTTGGTTGTTAAGCGTAGCGGTGGATTCGCTGCGGGATACGATTCTGGTACGTGGCGTGGAGCGGGATAGTTTTATAAAGAAAAATAAATTATCAATTATAAAAAAAGCGAGTCCCACCGCTGTCAAAATCAATCCTTTAAAATCTTTACCCATTGCTTTTGCGAGTCCATTAGAAAGTTTTGATACAAGTAAAATCAAACTCTACTCGGATTCATTGATGACTAGGATACCAGTTGAAGTAAGCATTGATAGCCTGGATCGAAAAAACTTATCTATTCGTTATCCCTGGGCGGATACCAGTTATTATTTTCAAATACTACCCGGAGCCGCTACCGCATTAACCGGTTTGGTATACGCTGATACGTTTACACAAATTTACGAGCCGTCCCCCCGTGATGTATTTGGCGATCTGACCCTGAATATTCGAGGGATTCAACCTGGAACTATCTATTTTTTGGAATTACTTTTTAAAAGTGATAACTTAGTAGAGTCGTTCTCCGTAGCTAATGATACCTTGGTCGTAAAGAAAATAGTGGCGTTGCCCATCGGAAATTATAGCTTACGAGTAACCAAAGATCGTAATAAAAACGGTCGTCGCGATTCAGGTAATTATTATCGAAGGGAACAACCCGAACAACAACGGATCACTACGCTGGAAGAACTTCGTGCGGGCTGGGAGGTGGATACGGAAATTGATCTGGAACAATTATTTATAGCACCAGTGAAGATAGAAAAAGAGGAGAGACCAGAAAGGTCGGGGAGGCCGGATGGATCGAACGGACAGCAAGGAGGGAGAGATAGAAGAGGGGGAGGATAACGAATAAATTTTTAATGAAATTAATAATGCCCTTTAACGTCTTCTAACTCTTTTAATTGTTTCTAACGATTGACTAAGCTCAACAAGCGAAGCGTTTCAATAACTCAACATTTCAACAACAAAAAAATGATCCTCAGAGCGGAAAATTTAATCAAAAAATACGGTGGCCGAACGGTGGTAAAAGAAGTTTCGGTGAATGTTAATCAGGGCGAAATTGTCGGGTTGTTAGGACCGAATGGTGCTGGTAAAACGACTACCTTTTACATGGTGGTAGGTTTTGTGAAGCCAGAGTCCGGGCGGGTGTTTTTGCAGGATGAAGATGTTACAAACCTGCCGATGTACAAGCGGGCGCAGAAAGGCGTAGGATATCTACCACAAGAGCCTTCCGTTTTTAGAAAACTAAGTGTTGAAGACAATATTCGCAGCGTACTGGAGATGACCCAATTGTCAAAAGCGGACCAAAAAACCAAACTGGAAGATCTGATAGAGGAATTTACTTTGCATAAAGTGCGTAAAAATAAAGGTGATACTTTATCGGGTGGAGAGAGACGACGAACGGAGATTGCGCGGGCCCTGGCGACGAGTCCGACGTTTATCCTCCTGGACGAACCCTTCGCCGGAATCGATCCAATCGCCGTGGAAGATATTCAGTATATCATCGAACGACTCAAAACTAAAAATATCGGCATTCTGATCACGGATCACAACGTACAGGAAACCTTGTCGATTACTGATCGTGCGTATCTCATGTTTGAAGGAAATATCCTCAAGGCGGGTACGGCGGAAGAACTGGCAGCCGATGAAATGGTAAGAAAGGTGTATCTGGGAAAGAATTTTGAACTGAAGAAGAAAGTGATTGATTTGGATAGGGAGTAATTAATTACCTTCATCCATTGAAACGCCTACGAACCGCGTGCATTATTCATCATAAAATTATTCATTATTAATTTATTTATCATTAATAGCTACAAACCCTCAGGTACTCTTCTCTTCTTTCTCTTCTGGGCAAGTTGTTTCCTCCTTCCCATGTCTTGCGTAGAAGAAAGCGAGCGGCTGACGAGAGCAGAGCGTAAGGTTGTAGATTCGTTGGTCGTCAAAGAAACCAAGATTTTACGAGCGATGGCGGATAGTCTTTGCGAGATAAGTTTTGAGGCGTCGGTAACGGAGGTAGTAGATTCCATTCTGACAAAGCGTATCAAAGAGATTAGAAAAATTCTTAGTCAATGAAAAAACTAATTTTAAGTTTATTGGCTTCGCTGGTGCTGGTGATTATGCTGGGATTTCAGCAGCAGGATTTCTCGGACCGTGAGGCCATGATACAGGCGAAGGTGTCCGAAAGAGTCGAAGATTATCGACTTAATCTGCTAAAGCGTTGCTGGGATAAAGTAATGAAAGAAGCGAGCGCCCGGGTAGATTCTATTTTGATTGTTCGGTCGGAAGAAATTCATACAGTCGATAGCATTCCACGTCCTGTAAAACCTGTGAAACCGTACAAGCCGGAGGTGCCATTATTAGATAAGACGGAGCCGATCGCACCGGTGCTTGGAAATGGGGGAGGTAGATAAGGTGATCGGAATGTATATTTTACATTTTTTAAAATTTATGTAGTTATAAAATATTCGTAAGAAGTTAAGTCATTTTTTAAATAGATAACTGTTAGTTTTAAAAAATAAAAATAATGATTTCTGATTACGCCTCCCAGCTTATTGCATACTGGTTGAAAATGTTGTTTGTCGCTACTATCTTGCTGGGTGGACTCTTGGGTGTCGTCGGGGTTACTGCGATAATTATCAGATCCAACACTACACTAAAGGTCGAAAATCTTCCATCTAAAGACGGGAATTTGTATCATATTTGGGAAGGGATAGGTGGCTTTGATAATGACATTTTATCTCATTATTTATTTTTTAAAAATTTAAATACTCCTATGGATTCTACGGCTTATTTAGGTTTGTTAGGTACCTGCTTGATTTATATGGATACGGCTCCACTTTCGACTTACAAACAATTTCCTGTTAAAGAAATAGTTGTTTTAAAAACCTTGGACGGATGGACGGAGATGCGTGGTTACGATAACCAAGACTGGCAAGAAATCGGAAGAAATACTATTGCAGTAATCAAAAAAGAAGAAAATTCCCTCATTACAACCAAATATAGAAATCAACAAAATTGGAAATATGCAGACTATAAATTTTCAAAAAACGCTCAAGGAAATTATATCTTTCAAAATATTAAATAATTCTTTCGTAAATACCGAGGATAAATAATAACATTAGCAAGTTCAATTTTAACCACAAAAAAAAGCCCTCACCAATTGAAGAGCCCACGCCAGAAGAGCGCCAACTGTCCGCCCATCGTCCGCCTATTGAAAGCCCATCGAAAGCCAAACCCGCCAGCCGGGAAAAAAGCCCACCGAAAGCCAACCCCGCCAGCCGCGAAAAAAAGCCCTCACCAATTGAAGAGCCCGCGTCAGAAGAGCGCCAACTGTCAGCCCATCGTCCGCCCACTGAAAGCCAAACACACCAGCAGAGAAAAAAAGCCCATCGAAAGCCAAACCCGCTAGAAGGGAAAAAAGCCCATCGTCCACCCATCACAACTCCCTCAACTTTTTCATAAACTTCTTCACCACCTTCTCCGCCGGCATGTATGGATAACGATCCCCGCCAAACATGGCAAAAAAGCTCTTTCCATTACTCTTTGCTCGTAGATAACTTGGAAACCAACTTGGCAGCTGGTCTCCATTCTTATCCATCACCAACAATCCCTCCCGACTATTTCCTGGTATCTGCGTATTTCCTTCTCCCAAAAAATAATAAGACCCTCTAATCGGTTCTATTTCTGTCAGCGGCAACAAATCTGGTCCCAAAAATACACCGGCCAGGTCCCCTGCCTGAAAGCGTTTTATGTCTTTATCAAACATGAACCTAACTTCTGAAAAGGTGTACAATTTATTAAAAGCGGATACTAAATCCTGGTTATAACGATCCCGGTTAGTGATGATCAGGTCGCGTTTTTCGGTCAGCCGATTTCGAGAGTTCGGACTCGTATCTGCCCGATCAATGGTCGACTCAATGCTATTTAGCTTATTTTCGTAGGTCTTCAGACGAATAATCAGCGTTCCAGAACGAAAATCCTGCACCAAAGAATTCCGAAATATGCGCTTTTGGGCATTCATTTCAGTTGTAAATAAGGAGATAAAAATGGCCGTTAATAGCCCAATCGAAGCGATAAATCGTGACATTTGTTAATATTAAGTTAAACCGGAATTAACACCCTGTTCTAAATAAATTCAGAGGAGATATTATACCCGTTTTTAGGAAAAAAATGTGAAATTTGCAGTCCTGCAAGATTTGTTAGTATAATTAGTATAAATCGTAGCGCCTGTTATAATTTATGCATTATTTGAATAATTTCAATACCAAAGAAGCAATAAAAAATACAACATGCAAGAATCAGTAGATATTGAAGCACTTAATCAGCAAATATACCTCGAAAGTGCCTTCGTTGAAAAATTAAACGAAGAAACTGCTAAAGTCATTGTTGGCCAGGAACACATGATCGAGCGACTCATGCTCGGATTGCTGTCCCGCGGTCACGTATTGCTCGAAGGGTTACCGGGACTCGCCAAGACCCTGGCCATCAACACGCTCTCTACCGCAGTGGACGCAAAGTTTAGCAGGATTCAGTTTACGCCTGATTTATTACCCGCCGATATCATCGGTACCATGATTTATAATCCTGGACAAAACGAATTTACGGTACGTAAAGGGCCTATTTTTGCCAATTTTGTTCTCGCGGATGAGATCAACCGGGCACCCGCCAAGGTTCAGAGTGCGCTGCTGGAAGCCATGCAGGAACGCCAGGTGACCATCGGTAACGAAACCTTTAAACTGGAAGAACCATTCCTCGTACTGGCTACCCAAAATCCCATCGAACAGGAAGGAACCTATCCGTTGCCCGAAGCGCAGGTAGATCGTTTTATGCTCAAAGTGAAAATTACCTATCCCACAAAAGAAAACGAACGGGAGATCATCCGCCGCAACATGCAGCGATCTTTTGCCAAAATCAGTGCCGTGATCTCCAGCAATGATATTTTAAAGGCGCGCGAAGTGGTTCGCAAAGTATACATGGATGAAAAAATCGAACAGTATATTCTCGATATCGTTTTTGCTACTCGTAATCCCGAAGCATACGGACTAAGTGAACTAAAACCCTTAATCAGCTTTGGTGGTTCTCCCCGGGCAAGTATCAATCTTGCTATGGCCGGAAAAGCTTACGCTTTCTTAAAAAGAAGAGGGTACGTAATCCCCGAAGATATCCGAAATATTTGTCACGACGTACTCCGTCACCGAATTGGTCTAACCTACGAAGCCGAGGCAGAAGAAATTACTCAGGAAGATATTATTGACAAAATTTTAAATACGGTAGCAGTTCCCTAAAATGTTCGCCCGTTCTTTCGTTTACTAAACTTAAAGGCAGAAGCCTAATTGGTTTATACTGTCATTCTAAAGTTTGGTAAACGTAATGGTAAAATAATAGTCTTTAAATCTATCATCTGATTTTTTTAAACAATGTGCAGAATGAAGTGTAATAATAATGTCTTAACGGTTTTGTTTTCGTCGTTTAGTATAATGCTGTCAGCTCAGACCTTCTGGACTGGGGAGCCAGTATTAGGTTTATTCGAAAAGCCGGAGAAAGTCGAGTGGGTGAAATATTACAAAGGAAGGTTCAACGATATGAACGACGTAGTGTTGACACTGGCTAGTGACGGTAAGAATATCAAAGGCGAGATGGAGTATCTACGCAGTAAAACTGTTTTTTATTTAGTTGGTGAAGCCAAAAAAAATAAATTAATTTTACAAGAATATGATCCAGAGGCTTTAATTACTGGATATTTTAAAGGAGAATATACAGATTCGGGAATTCGTGGACAATGGCAAAATGTCGATAATAATTTGGGTTCGGATCTAAAACTCGAAGAGGTCAAAAGTCGGGTTGAAGTGCCTTCTTATTGTGGTGATAATAAATGGGTTAGAACCTATAGTGGGAGTGTTGGAAAGGACAAAGCCAGTATGATTTTACAAAAAAATGGTGCTGGAAAAGTGATGGGTACTTTTCTTTTTGTGAATAAAACCAATACTCAGAAAATAAAAGGATACAGTGATTCTTTCGATAATTTTTACCTTACTATCAAAGATGAAATGAATCGTCCGCAGGGAAAAATGGAAGGAAGTTTTGATGATAAAAATAAATTCAATGTCAATTATACCAAGACCAATGGCAAAGAGTTCACTTGTACTTTTCATCCGGACATTAACCTTGCTGTCGGCTGCCAGGAATACGCAGATTACGCCACTAGTTATGATGTATTATATCCTAAAACCAGAAATGAAGCATTTAATCAATGGATAGAGGAAATTATGCTGACCTGGAATGGGAAATGTAAAAAATATATGAGTGAAATAGTGGCGATGCGCCAAACTCCGGTGCCTTCTATGCGACAGATGCTACGGGCGCACGCCTGGACGGACATAGATGTATATAACGATGACCTGATCAGTGGACAAATACATTTTTCCAGTTCGTGGACCAAAAATCCAACCAGTCAAAATCTCAATTTTAATCTGAAATCCGGTAAAGAAATTTTAGCAAAAGATATTTTTACCAGTGAGTTTGATTACGCGGCTTACGCCAAAAAATATATGAAAAATCGACTGCTGCAACATGCTTACGCCAAGGATGAAAAATTTGTAACGTGGTTAAATACCCAAAAATTTGAAGCGTTTAATTTTCGCTCCGAAGGCATCTATTTTGCCACCGATTATCATCCGATTTACGGTCGGCAAAGTGTAACCATCCCCTATAAAAAGCTAAAAGACTTTTTTGTGAAAAATACAATTATTCAAAATTTTCTAAAAGGAAAATATTAGAAGAGGCTGTTGACCAATAGCCAATAGCTAACCGCCAACAGCACAAAAAATATGGAAACCAGTGAGCTACTAAAAAAAGTACGAAAGATAGAAATCAAGACGCGCGGCTTGAGTAAGCATATCTTTTCCGGAGAGTACCACAGTGCTTTCAAAGGGCGGGGTATGTCTTTTAGTGAAGTTCGGGAATATCAGTACGGAGACGATGTGCGTAATATCGACTGGAACGTTACGGCTCGTTCGGGAGATGCACATATAAAGGTTTTTGAAGAAGAAAGAGAACTTACCGTCATGCTGCTGATTGACGTTAGCCCTTCCGGTTTTTTTGGTACAGTCCAGCAAATGAAAAACGAAATTCTGACCGAAATTTCTGCCGTGTTGGCTTTCTCTGCCATTCAAAATAATGACAAAGTAGGCGTACTGTTTTTTACCGATCAAGTCGAAAAATATATTCCACCTAAAAAAGGAAAACAACATATTTTACGAATCATTCGGGAATTGTTAAATTTTGAACCAAAAGGCAGCGGAACTGATATCAGCATCGCTTTACAATATTTAAATAATCTGATTAAAAAGCGTAGTATCACCTTTATTTTATCAGATTTTATTACCAGAGGCTACGAAGATCCGTTGCGGATTGCGGCCCGTCGCCACGACATTATCGGTGTTCACCTCTACGATCCGCGCGAAGAAGAATTGCCAAATGTTGGTTTGATACGGGCGTTGGATCCGGAGACTAACTCCGTTCGCTGGCTGGATTCCGGATCTGCCCGCGTTCGTGATCAGTACCGAAATTTCTTTCATGAAAATTATAATTATTTACAATCTACGTTTATGAAAAGTCGTACAGATCATGTTAGTATTCGTACCGACGAATCTTACGTAAATGCTTTATTGAAATTTTTTAAAAAGCGGACGAGATAGTGATGAAGAAAATGATCAGACTCTTAAGTGTTATATTAGTTTGTTGGTCCGTAGGAACGACCTCCGTGTTTGCCCAGATGCGGGTGACTGCAACGTTGGATAGTGTCCGGATGTTGATTGGTGATCAGATGAATCTAAAACTAGAGGCGAGTTACTCAGCGGGAGAAAGTATCAGCAACGTAGACCTAACGGTTTTAGAAGAGGCCGAAAATATTGAAGTGATTAGCACTCAATCGGGTTGGGATACCTTGACGGTTGCGGGCGAGACAACCGTGCGACGTAATATCGTTTTTACTATTTTTGAGAGTGGTAGTTTTTTTATTCCTTCTATTCCGTTTAGCTACAAAAAAAACGGAACGACAAATACGATTGCGACCAAAGAACTTATCATCAACGTAGACGACGTAGTTCCTGAATCTCCGCAAGAAGCAGCCGTAGATACGGTAGCCCTCGCACCGATCAAACCCATCTACGTGGAACCAATGACCTTCGAAGATGTGGCACCTCTATTATTGACTTTTTTATTAATCGGAATCATTGGAGGATTGATATACTTCTTCTACCGTCGTGCGCAAAATAAAAAGCTTCCGCCCAAAAAGAAGGTCATTATCATGGATCCCGCTCACGTAATTGCCCAAAGAAAATTAGCGGAATTAAAAGCAAAACAACTTTGGCAGAATGGTTTGATTAAAGAATATCAATCCGAATTAACATTTATCGTCAGGGAATATTTGGAAAATAGATATGGAATTTCAGCACTGGAATCAACCACGTACGAAATTCTTGGAGATTTAAAACCGATTCGATTAAGCGACGAGTGGAAAGGAAAATTGCGCGAAATGTTGGAGTTAGCGGATTTGGTGAAATTTGCGAAAGCATTGCCACCCGAATCTACCCACGAAAAATTAATGGGCTACGCAGTTGATTTTACAGAAAAAACCAAACTAATCCCCGAACAACCAACCGCAGAGGTTTAAAGAAAAATATGTTATTAATTTTTAGAAATATTTCTTTCGTTCATCCGTTCTTTTTTAT
>CALLLR010000271.1 GCA_938008185.1 uncultured Saprospiraceae bacterium | reverse complement strand
AAAATTCTGTCCCACATCTACTTCATCTATATCAAAGTGAACCCATTGGTTAGAGTAATCCTCTTCTTCAAGACCTAGCTCTTCAAGAACAACCACAAAAGGTTGTGACCACCAGTCGTGTTGGGAATAGCCTAAAAATTTAGAACATCAATTTTTTCTGTAGATCCTGTTTTAATCAACTCTTTAAATGCTTGCAGATGAATATCTTCTACAAAGCCATTTTTTGGCAATTTTTCCTTTTTATCACGACTACTAAGTAACATTATTGTGGTGATTAAAAGGAAGGAAGGAAGGATTCATGATTTCAAAGGTTTAAGTCATTAGATAAAATACTACTTCATAAATATAAAAAGAATAATACTTAAAACAGAATATTGTCCAGAATTTAGTTTTGCTGATTCGGAATAGGTAGATAAGCAGGTACCTTCGTCTATGATTTTCAACATTTTGACGATTAACCTACCTTACTTTATTGATATCCTGCTATCTTTGTGAAAAAAATTACCTTAATTATGAAATTAAACCATCTCTTTTTTACCGTCCTAATGGGATTGGGGACGCTGGTCTCCGCCCAAAGCAAGATCGATTACACGGCGTACGATCTGGACAACGGATTACACGTGATTTTACACGAAGACAAATCCACTCCGATCGTGGCCGTCAGTATTATGTACCATGTAGGTTCCAAGAACGAAGAACCCGGAAGAACGGGTTTTGCCCACTTTTTTGAGCATTTGCTCTTTGAAGGTTCCGAAAATGTAAAGCGGGGTTCTTTTGACGAATACCTCGCCCGCGCCGGAGCGACCAACAATGCGAATACTACTTACGACCGTACTTTCTACTACGAAATTCTCCCTTCCAATCACCTGGAAATGGGTCTATGGCTCGAAAGTGAGCGACTGTTACACGCCAAAGTGGAAAATGTAGGAATTGAAACGCAGCGTCAGGTTGTAAAAGAAGAGCGCCGACAAAGAATCGATAACCAACCTTACGGTAGTGTGCTGGAAGAATCCATGAAACGGGCCTTTACCAAGCATCCTTACCACCACTCGGTGATTGGTAGTATGGCCGATCTGGACGCTGCCCAGGAAGAAGATTATAAAAATTTCTACGCTACTTATTACGTACCAGAAAACGCAGTGCTTTCCATCGCTGGTGATATTGATATCGCTAAAACCAAAATGTTAATCGAAAAGTATTTTGGCGCTATCCCAAAAGGAAAAGGAACGATTAAACGTCCTTCCATTGTGGAACCCCCGTTAACCGCTGAGAAAAAGGATACCATTTTTGATAATATCCAATTGCCGGCCGTTGTACAGACTTACCGAATTCCGGCACAAGGTACACCAGATTATTACGCCGTTGAAATGTTGTCTACTTTACTGTCTAGTGGAGAAAGTTCGCGCTTATACCGTAGTCTGGTCGATGATCAGCAAAAGGCACTATTTGTTGGTAATTTTCCCCTTGGACTCGAAGATCCGGGCGCAGCTCTGGTATTTGGCATCGCTAATATGGGCATTGAAACGAAAGATTTAGAAATGGCCATCGACGCAGAAATTAACCGTGCGGCTACCGAACTAATTTCCGAAAAGGAATTTCAAAAATTGCGTAACCAGATTGAAAGCGATTTTGTTACCGCCAATGCTTCCGTGGTAGGACGTGCCGAAAGTCTCGCTAATTACCATATGTATTTTGGCGACTCTAATTTGATCAATACCGAGATCGACCGCTACATGAAGGTTACCCGGGAAGATATCATGCGCGTTGCTAAAAAGTATTTTAACAAAAACAATCGGGTTTCTTTACACTATTTACCCAAGCCGGTAAATCCATAGGAAAAGTAGTTTTTAAATTTTTGAAAAATAATAACCGAGTAATTGATCGATTAAACGATTCAATAATTCAACAATTCAACATTTATTCTAATGAAAAATATATCATATATCGCATTTTTAATGCTCTTTGTTTTTGGCTGTACGCCGAAAACGACGGAGACCACCACCGCTACGGACACCATGACGAACAAGTCAGAGGTGGCTAAAACAAAAGTGGAAGAAGTCACAAAAAATCCAGCGGAAGCCTGGAGAAGTACCCCTCCGACTCCTGGTCCTGCGCCCAAAATTCAAATTGGAGAATCCAAAGAATTTGTGATGGCCAACGGACTAAAAGTTATTGTGGTCGAAAATCATAAATTACCCCGAGTTTCTTATCAGTTATTCGTAGATGCTCCGGATATTATTCAGGGAGAGGACGCTGGGTATATTGATTTTGCCGGACAATTGCTTAATAAAGGAACCACGTCTAAATCTAAGGCAGAGATAGACGAAGCAGTTGACTTTATGGGGGCTAGTATGAGTACCAGCTCCAGCGGTGTTTTCGCCAGCTCGCTCTCTCGGCACAGTGAAAATTTAATGAAGATCGTATCGGACGTAGTGAAAAATCCAACCTTTCCGGCAGCAGAATTTGAAAAAATAAAAAAGCAAACGCTTTCCAGTCTGGCACAAAACAAAGAAACACCGGAAGCAATTGCTTCTAATGTATCGAGTGTGTTAAGATACGGAAAAGATCATCCTTACGGAGAACTGGTGACCGAAGAAACGGTAGAAAAGATTACACTGGAAAAAACCAAAGACTATTACCAGAAATATTTTAAACCCAATTATAGCTACCTCGTTGTAGTCGGAGACACGGATATGGCAAAGACCAAAGAACTGGTGATGAAATACCTTGGTGATTGGAAAAAAACGGATAAAGTAGAACAACGCGATTATCCCGTACCAACAGCACCTGATATGACGACGGTCGATTTTGTCAACAAGAGTGGGGCGGTACAATCCATTATTAATATTACTTATCCGGTCAATCTGAAGCCAGGGGCGGATGATCTGATCAAGGCTTCGGTGGCAAATACTATTTTAGGAGGATTTTTTCAGAGTCGTTTAAATGATAATTTACGAGAAACCAAAGCTTACACATACGGTGCTCGTAGTCGTTTAAGCTACGATAAGAATGTGGGATTTTTCCTCGCTTCTGCGAGTGTCCGGAACGAAGTGACGGACAGTAGTTTGGTAGAATTTATGAAAGAACTCAACACTTTACGGGATGTTAAAGTACCAGTGGAAGAGGTAGAATTGGCTAAGTCCGTAATGGCTGGAAATTTTGCTCGCTCACTGGAACGCCCCGAGACAGTGGCCCGTTTTGCGCTGAATACGGCTCGGTATAATTTGCCAAAAGATTATTACGCGACTTATCTGGAAAAACTAAGTAAGGTAACTCCGGAAGATGTAGAAGAAATGTCTCAGAAATATTTTCTTACTAAAAATGCCCATATTGTGGTGGTTGGAAACCAGGATGAAGTAGCCGAAAAACTGGGTCGGTTTTCGGCCGATGGAAAGGTGCGTTATTATGATGTGTATGGTAACAAAATAGAGATGAATAAAAATGCCGTTCCGGACGGTTTGACGGCCCAGACGGTAGTAGATGATTATATCAAAGCGGTGGGTGGAAAAGAGAAGCTAATGAAGGTCAAAGAAGTTTACAGCATGGCTTCTGCTTCGATGCAGGGAATGACTCTGTCCATGGAAAATTATCAGATGGGCAACGAAAAATTTGCCAACAAAGTGACCATGATGGGGAATGTCGTTCAGTCCGTAACCTTTGATGGTACCAAAGGAAAAATGGGTGGTATGCAAGGCGAGAAGATGATGGAAGGAGAGGAAGCAACGGCGATGAAAGGGAATGCCTTAATTTTTCCGGAGTTGCATTACGATAGACTGGACTACGAATTGAAGTTGGCAGGCACCGAAAAGATAGATGGAAACGAGGCGTATAAGCTGATCATCACTAGTCCTTACGGTAAAAAAACGACGGAATATTTTGATGTAAATACTAAAATGAAAGTAAAGTCTATTACCGAAGAAGGAGATGTAACCTACTCGGATTATAAAGCAGTGGACGGGATCATGTTTCCTTTTCAATTGAAAGCTTCTGGTGGCGGAATGCCGATGCCTTTGGTAATGAAAGTCGAAAAAGTGGAAGTGAACAAAGGAATGGATGCCGCTATGTTTAAATTAGATTAAAGCAAAGGTTCTGGCTTTTGCTATTTGCCTCTAAATTACTAGCTTTACGTCTTGAAAGAGGCCGATGAATTCAAACGCATCGGCCTTTTTTATTAAGAGCATGTCTAAGTTGTTAAAGAATATTATTAGATAACTTCTATACTTTTTTAAATAACCAAATATGATTCAAGTTTTTGTTACCGGAGGAACTTTTGATAAAGAATATAATTTTATTACGGGGGAGCTTTATTTCAAAGATACGCACCTTCAGGAAATGTTTACCCGAGGGCGTTGTACGCTGGATATTGACTTAAAAACCTTGATGATGATCGATAGTCTGGAGATGACCGAAGACGACCGGGATATTCTGATTCATAATTGTCGCAAATCAAAACATAAGCACATTCTTATCACCCACGGTACGGACCGGATGGTTATGACCGCTAAAGAACTGGCCGACGCCGCTATTCCCGATAAAACCATCGTACTCACGGGGGCGATGATTCCTTACGCATTCGGTACTTCTTCCGACGGATTCTTTAATCTGGGCAGCGCGTTGGCTTTTTCTCAAACGTTGGCTCCCGGTGTTTATGTCGTGATGAATGGCCGTTATTTTGACTGGTCCAATGTGCGAAAAAATCGCCAAACCGGTAATTTTGAAGAACTTCCCGAAAAACAGTCTACCGCTGTGGACTTTTAAGCGTAAATTTGTCTTAGAATGAATGCTATTTGTAGTTTAAATAGAACCGTTTCAACTAAAAAATACGAAAGATATGTTATCAAAAAAAATGCAAAAACAGTTAAATGAACAGATTAAGATTGAGGCCGAATCTTCTCAAGTATATTTAGCGATGGCCTCCTGGGCGGAAATTCAACCCGGGATTGACAATGTAACGGCTTTCTTTTATCAGCATAGTGAGGAGGAAAGACAACATATGCTTAAGCTGATCCACTTTGTCAACGAACGGGGAGGATTTGCTACCGTCCCTGCACTCCCACAACCCCAACTGACTTTTCCTTCTATCAAACACGCGTTTGCTGCGCTCTTAAAGCACGAAGAATTCGTCTCCGAAAGCATTAATAAATGTATCGAGGTTTCTTTAGAAGAAAAGGACTACGCAACCAACAATTTTCTCCAATGGTACGTTGCCGAGCAAATCGAAGAAGAAGCACTTGCTCGCACCATGAACGATAAGCTAGAGTTAATCGGAGATGATAAAAGTGGAATGTATCTGTTCGATAAGGATATTTTGACAATTAGTATAGATATTGAACAATAAAGTGAATCAGGGTTTAAAATATTTTTATTAAATAATGAAACAAGCAAGATCAATTTTAGAGCCTATTGTTGTTTTTGCTTCTTGCTAATCGCTTTTTGCTTCTTGTCCCCTTCAATCGCGCGGTTGAGTGAAGCAAAAAGCCAGAAGCAAGCGGCAAATAGCACGATTTTAATAGATTAAAGTTCACTACTTCGATCCGATTATGTCAAAAAAATGCTGTAAGAAAAAATGTTGTAAGAAATACAAGAAAAAGCAAGGGAAACACTGCAAAAAGTGTCCCAAAATATGTACGAAATGTAATAATTTATGGAATATCTAGGCCTTGTGTTTGAAATTATCTTTTTAGCTATTGGTGTCTATCTCTACTTATTCGTAAGGGGTTTTATTACCCAGAAAGACCTCGGAAAACAAGCGAAAATGGACGAATTTCGGAAAGAAAACGGCTGGTGGCTACGTTTGGCAGCGATTGCCCTGATTTCGGTGATGACTATAAATATCGCCTTACATATCCAGCAATTATTAGTCTAAAACCACGATAATCCACCATTTTATAGGGGTTCTATGCACTAAATTGCTTATTATTGCGGTTAGGGTTTAGTAGTTTGTGATGAATTAGTCAGAACCCAATTTTGGGATATTTTCTTTGGCAAATAGAAAAATCAGAGAAAATATCAATTTCGAATCATCGAACGTATTTTGCTCTTATGAAAAAAATCTTACTCCTGACCTTGATGGTATTCCTACTATCGGGTCTTTCTTTCGCCCAGAACACGGCTTCGGTAGAAAAGAGTTTCTTTAGTACTGATCAGGTTCATTCGCTACATCTTAAGTTTAATCAGCAAGATTGGCCGTATCTTTTGGATAGTCTGCGCATTCAGGGCGATGGTTATTTATTGGCAAACCTAGAAATTGACGGAGCGCTATACGAAAACGTTGGCGTCCGCTACCGTGGCTCCAAATCTTTTAGAACGGGCAGCAAACGCAACGCTTTTAATATCAAGTTGAATTACATCAACAAAAATCAGAACCATCAGGGCCACAAAAAAATCAAACTCTCCAATGCGCTCCGTGATCCCAGTTTATTGCGGGAAGTAATGGGATATGAAATTGCCAGCAACTACCTGCCAACTCCTAAAGCAGGATACACCAACCTGACCATTAATAAGGAAAATTATGGTTTATTTATCGCCATTGAACCAGTAGATAAAGTCTTCCTGACCAAACACTATGGTGAAGCGGAGGGTAGTCTCTTCAAAGCGGCTTCTGAATTACCAGATAAGATGTCCAAAAACTGTAAGAATAAAATCTACGCGGCCCTCGAATACGAAAAGGATATTTCTTGTTACATGGGTAATTTTGAAATTAACTCCGAAGCGGGGTGGGATGATTTAATCGAACTTACGGATATACTCAATAATCGTCCCGAGGATATCGAAAAGGTACTTAACGTAGATCGTACCCTCTGGATGCTGGCTTTCAATAATGCCATCGCCAACCTCAGTAGCTATACGGGACAAAACAGCCAGAATTTTTACCTCTATAAAGACCAGTATGGTCAGTTTAATCCGATCGTTTGGGATTTAAATTTGGCTTTTGGTAGTTTTAAAAATACCGGGATGGGATCTGATCTGGATTTAAAAGGACTTCAGATGATGGACCCGTTATTGCACATGGATGATCCTACCAAACCGCTGATTAGTCAATTATTAAAAAAAGAAGAATACAAGAAAATTTACCTCGATCATATTCGAACGATTATCTACGACCATTTTGTAAATAATGAATACGAAACCAGAGCGCAGGAATTACAAACCATGATTCGTCCGGCTTTTAATAATGATCCAAATAAATTTTACACCACCGCCGAATTTGACGGAAGTCTTACGCAGACTACCGGTAAGCGGAGTAAGATTCCAGGATTGGTAGAGTTGATGTCCAATCGGGCTCGATTCCTCAAAAAACACCCGGAATTGGCCATTTTTCCACCAGAAATTGATGAGGTAAAACTAATTAAAAGAGAAAAATTTTCCACCAGGGAAATAAAAGAGTTTCAATTTGTGGTGACGGTAAAAAATCGGGCAAATCGCGTAAAATTATTTTATCGTCCCAACCCAGAGTCTCCTTACAAATCGGTTTATTTAGCGGACGACGGAAAACACAATGATGAGGCGGCAGGCGACAAAATATTTGGCATTACGGTTGCACCAGCCGATGGCCAATATACACTTGAATATTATTTTCAAACAGAAAATGCAAAGGCGTCCGGATTCTATCCACGTAATTATATGTACGAACCCGGAACGACCTCGCTCAAAGAATTGAATAAATAGTAGAATGAGTGGCAAATAGCATTTTTCAAAAGTGCTATTTTAGTTACGCTTTAACTACTGATTCGCATAAATAGTATTATAAAACTAAATACTCTTTCTGTATTTAGACACCTGAGTAACACCTTTGCCAAACATATATTGTTTTACCAAACAACACTTATTTGACGCATGGCGAAGTATATCTATTGGTTCCTTTTTATTGGGTTATCCTCCGTTTCGTACGGCCAGGATCTGTATGATCTTAATCAGGTCGTAGATATCTATATGGAATTTTCCGATCCGCTTTGGGAAGCCAAACTGGACTCACTTAAGCAGGCTGGTAACGATGGTCGACTGATTGGGAAAGTGAAAATCAAAGGAGTTACTTACGACAGTGTTGGCATTCGTTACAAAGGAAATAGTTCTTACTACAACGTGCGGAAAACCAAATCCAGCAAATTACCTTTCAACTTAAAAGCCAATACCGTAATAAAAGGTCAGCGCTTTCCTGGTAATGTAAAAACCATCAAACTTTCTAATGTCTTTCGGGATCCAAGTTATCTGCGTGAAGTGCTCTCTTATCAGATTGCCGGGAAATACTTGCCAGCGCCCAGGGCAAACTTTTCGAGGGTATACGTCAATAATAAACTGATCGGATTTTACAATAATACTTCTTCCGTTGACGCTGATTTTTTGACCGAACATTTCGGTGATCATGAGGGTACGCTTGTTAAATGTGATCCGAGCTGGAATGCTCAGCCAGGTAATAAATGCAGGAAAGGAGAAAAGGCATCTTTGATGTATCAGGGAACGGATACGACTTGTTATTATGCCAACTATGAGATGAAATCAGATTACGGTTGGAGTTCATTAGCCCAATTTACTCAGGTACTGAATAAAGAACCAGAAAAACTGGAGCGCCAACTGAATATCGATCGGACTTTATGGATGCATGCTTTTAATAATGTACTCGTTAATCTGGATAGTTACGCCGGACGTCTTTGTCATAATTATTATCTGTATCAAGATAGTTTTGGTGTTTTTCAGCCCATTCCCTGGGATATGAATCTCTCCTTCGGTGGGTTCCGCTATGCAGATGAGAAGAAGGCGCTCGATAATGAAGGCCTCCAGCAAATGAGTCCTTTTACCCATTATAAAAGCCCTAACCGGCCGTTAATAAGTCAGGTGTTGGCCACACCATTGTACCGTAAAATTTACATTGCACACCTGAAAACGATCCTGGAAGAATTTTTCGTTTCCGGAAAATATCAGTCGATGGGTAATCAAATCCAATCACAAATTGATCGTTACGTACGGGAAGATTCTAACAAATTATATCCTTACGAAACGTTCCGGCAAAACCTTACGACTACCAGTGAAGCGGAAGGAGCAAAGATCATCGGTATTACTGAACTGATGAAGGGACGAGTTGCTTATCTGCAAGCGCACCCTTTATTGGCAAAAACAGGTCCGGTCATTAGCGATGTTAAACACGAAGTCAGAGATTCGCAGGTGCTGATTACCGCTAAAGTGATGGATGCAGAATCTACGTACCTATGTTACCGTACTGGAAAATATGCGCCTTTTCAGCAGGTTAAAATGCTGGACGACGGAGAACATTTTGATCAGGCGGCCGACGATCAACGCTATGGATGGACCATTCCTTACCAAAAGGGAACTACTTACTATTTGATTGGTGAAGCCGAAAAGACTGCTTCGACCGCTCCTGCTCGTGCGGCAATGGAATATTATGAGATACCGTAATTCTTTCTTATGAAGTTGTGTTTTATAAGAATATTGTGGACGAATCCATTTCGTAATTCGATTTTGGGAGTAACCCCTGACTAAAATAAGCGTATAAAAAATTCAGTAATAATCTTTAATACGGACTATTACTGATAATAATAGAAATAGATAACACGATCACCAAAAACATGATTAGAACTTTACTTTCCTTCCTGATACTTTTTTGTAGTATCCAACTCACCTTTGCCCAAACGCCCGACCGTCCTAATGCCTTCACTGGTAAAAGACTCTGGAGCGATCATCAAACCACCAATGGAGGATCTTTTACCAACTTTGGAGATTACGGAAGTGGTTTTGAACTTGCCTACCTACGAAATCTGGGACAATACTTTAACTTTGGCGTTCCTGTCCAGTTGATGGTCATTAACTTGCCAGATGAGTTGGATAACTTGACGACTTTTGGGATCGATGCCATTGGTCAGTTTCAATTATACCGTCCCGGAGCCAGGGTTATTCCCTACCTATCTACGGGGGTAGGTGGCGTACTGGAATCCTGGGAAACCCTAAATTTTGAACTGCCGATTAATCTGGGCGTCAATATTCGATTTGGTGATCATGCCTTCATTAATACACAGGCTGGATTCAGAAAGTCTCTGGACGGAAGCCGCGATCATTTTCAGTACGGTGTTGGACTTGGCTTTTATTTAGGAAAAGTAGACGAAACCAAAAAAGAGATTAAAATCAGAGATAAAGACGGAGATGGTGTTGAAGATTTTGCTGATAACTGTCCGGAAATTCCTGGAGTAGCAGCTTTTAAAGGATGCCCAGATTCGGATGCGGATGGAATTGAAGATAGCAAAGATCTTTGTCCGGATGTTCCTGGAACAAAAGAAACCAACGGTTGCCCCGATGCGGATAATGATACTTTTGCGGATGATGTGGACGATTGCCCTACTATTCCTGGAACTTTGAACGGATGCCCCGATGATGATGGAGATCGCATTGCCAATCAGGATGATAAATGCCCTAGCGAAGCGGGCCCTGCTTCCAATGAGGGGTGCCCGGTGGCGGACCGGGATGGAGATGGTGTACCCGACTCGGAAGATCAGTGCCCCGACGCAGCAGGTCCGTTAAATGGTTGTCCGGATAGCGATAATGATGGTTTTGCGGATAATATTGACCCGTGTCCGGAGGCGGCAGCACCGTTAAGTAAAGATGGTTGCCCGGAGATCAAAAAAGAAGACAAAGCAGTGCTGGCCTACGCGGTCCAGGCAGTACAGTTTGAATTTGCCAAAGCCAAATTGAAGCCTGTTTCTTTCCCCGTTCTGGATCAGGTGAGAGCCGTCTTGGATAAATATCCTGGATATCAACTACAGATTAGCGGACACACGGATAATATCGGAGATGCAGCTGCCAACGAAGCATTGTCCATCAAGCGGGCTAATGCTTGCTATCTTTATTTAGTCTCCAAGGGAGTAGACCCTGGTCGCTTGATTGTTACGGGTTTTGGGGAGATCCAACCGATTGCGGAGAATAACACCGAAGAAGGTCGCTCGCTAAATCGACGGGTAGAATTTATGGTGATTCCTAAGTAAAATCAATTTTGAGAGAAAAGATTTACCTTTTCTCTCCAAATTGATTTTGTTGAAATGTTGAATCGTTGAAAAAAACCTAACGATTCAACGATTCAACATCTCAAGACCCAAAATGCGCTACGAACGAAAATATCGAATAGAGGATCAGTCCCTCGCTTTTGTCGAACAAATGATCCGCCATCATCCCTGGGGATTCCGAACCTTATTTCCCGATCGACAGGTTAACAATATTTATTTTGATACCCCAGGTATGACCTGTTACAAAGAAAATGTGGCGGGGGTAGCGGAGCGTAAAAAATACCGAGTGCGGTGGTACGGGGATTTAACGGCAACGGAAGGAACTAAAAATCAGTTGGAAGTAAAAATAAAAAATAATGCATTGGGCGATAAAGAACGGTATGCGTTTCCAGGATTTTCATTATCCGACTGGAATAAATTAGGAACCGTGGTCGCTAATTCACTTACGTGTCCAGTGAGTTTAGTTCCTACCTTATTAAATTCTTACCAGCGATCCTACTATGGATTAGCCACCGAAAAATTCAGAATAACCATTGACCGAAAGTTGGGATACTGTCCACTGATTCAGGAAAATCAGCAACCAGAGATTCGTCATAGGGACGAAGCCATCATTGTAGAAATAAAATACGATGAGACCCTGGAGGCAGAAGCCAATCAGGTATTACAGTATATCCCGTTTCGGACTACTAAAAACTCCAAATACGTTACGGGAATTGAAACGGGGATGTGATAGCAACATCACTCTAAAACTTCGGACACAGAATACTTTCATTATCAAAATCCCCTAGGTACAAAATAGAAAATTCAAAAGACTGCTGTCCCTGCTGGTGAACGGTCAGATCGTCCAGGTTAACGTCGTAGCTCAATCCAAATAAAACTCCTTTCCATTCCATACCAATCATGGCGATTAGGGCATCCAAACTAAAAGAATCGTCTTCATTGCTGACGGGACGTGCCCAAAATCCAAATTGTATCGCATTACCAGAATAAGTATCCACCGGAACTCTAATGTTCGACCCGGCGGTTAATTCCATGTGAGGACCCTGCTTGGAAAATAAAGCCCGTGGAATCAGAGACATTCGTTCTCCGACGGGAAACTGTAAACTTAACTGACCACCATAACGGGCATATAATTGGCTTTCACCTCCGAGAAAATCTACCCCGGCTACGGTTGTGGCGGGATAAAAAGAAACGTTTGGTTGTAATACGTGGTGCATGGAACCGCCTATGTTCAGCACTGTTTTTTTGCCAAACTGAATGGTGTAGTTTAATCCGACATTTAAGTCTGAAAAGGAAATAATATTGGGTGGTAGGTCTTCACCACTTTCAAGGGTAAATCCATCAACACCATTAAATTCATCGTCAAAGTTTAGCCGCTCGTACCCAATACTACGCTTGGTGAGTCCCATTTGAATTCCACCAGAGAGAACCTGAGAACCTTCGTATCCAAGCGCTTTATGAAATGATCCGCTCAGGGCGATTTGGTTGGTCTCAAAATCAATTCCACCTACCTCATCACTAAAAAACATCAAGCCGATCCCAACCGCATCTTTGTAGCGGGAGTTACCCGCTATATCGAAGCGCACATCAACGGCCGCCGCAAAAGTTTTATAAGGTTGATCAAAAACGCCTCTCCACTGATCCCGATAATTCATTCCGACCCGATAGCGACCGGCAAAATTACCCGTCATAGCGGGGTTGAGCGCCAGGGGAGCAGCATAAAATTGAGTGAAATGTTGGTCCTGGGCATTGACAGACCATGCCAGTATGCAGACCAAAAAGAGTAGTATTATTTTTTTCATGTTCAGATAATCGGTTGTACGAAGCCACAAAGTTAAGCTTTACTGAGTTAATCTACCCTGATTTTTGGTATTTATACCTTTACTTAAGCAAATAACTCTATTGAAAACGCCTTAAGACGTAGATATATTATATTATAAAAATCGTGCCTTTGTGGTTTTAGGAACCGTCTTATTATTTAGATGCTCGTATTGGTCCCAAATTTAAAAATTTTTGCTACTTTTAAGACCCAATATAAGACTTAAAAATCTTACCGTACAGGGTTATTGAATTTACGCAAACTCTATGATTTACGCCATTTGTCCTTTAAGTGTGGTTCCCATCCGAAGTAGTGCTTCGGATAAAAGTGAAATGGTTTCTCAACTGTTGTTTGGAGAAACCGTAGAGGTGATAGAACAACGTGGCAGCTGGGCAAAAGTCCGGTGTCTTTGGGACAATTATATCGGCTGGACAGATCGTAAGCAACTAAAAATCTTACCGGAGGAAGAAATCCAGGTTTATCAAAAAAACTATGCTCTCAGTCTGGAATTATTTCACGGAGCGATGGCGGATGGTTATTCTCTACCAATTACCATCGGTGCTACGCTGCCCCGTTTTGATGGATTAAAATTTCATTTAAATGGTAGTAGTTTCAATTTTAGTGGCCAGGCTATTGAACCGACCGAAGTAACCCGGGAAAGTAGCATTCTCCTGAAAATTGCCCGACGATACTTATACGCACCTTATCTTTGGGGTGGGCGTTCTCCTCTGGGAATTGATTGTTCTGGTTTTACACAAATGGTCTTTAAAATGATTGGTATTTCTATTCCCCGGGATGCTGCTCAGCAGGTGGAAAAGGGACGGTTGGTAGATTTTGTCGAACAAGTACAACCCGGAGATCTTGCTTTTTTTGAAAATAAAAAAGGGCGAATTGTTCACGTCGGGATCGTGATGCCCGAAAGAAAAATAATCCATGCCTCTGGTCAGGTACGGATCGATCAAATTGATCACTTTGGAATATTTAACGTGGAGCAGGATAAATACACCCACAAACTACGTGTCTTTAAACGATTGCTCTCCGACGAGTCGCCAGATACGAATACGGAAGATACGGAGGTCCTCGATAATCCCAATCAGGTGGCGCTGTTTTAACACTTTATGAAAGAAAAACCATCAAAATCTAAGAAGCAAGGTAATATCTATGACCGTATTTTT
>CALLLR010000270.1 GCA_938008185.1 uncultured Saprospiraceae bacterium | reverse complement strand
ACACCTTATGCGGTCTCTTTTTTCATCATACTTCTTTGCTTATCAGTCGGGTAGCTACGGCTATCCTCCTTCTGCGCGCATTGTTTGATAAAAAAATAGTCTCGCCTAAGGTATCCTTTACTTTGATCCCGAGGCACTAGGTTACTGTTTCTCCAATTATGAAAAAAGCAATAAAGTTCATTCACGCTTCTTCCTTTATTAAGTCGATCTTCCACATACTATTGAAGCGAAAAGCATATGGATAGAAAATATATCGCTGATTATCAATACTTTAAATCTTATATAAATATATTGCACAACTTATTCACATATTCTGATTCTATCCTAAAGGTGCAGAATTCAACAAATCAACAAGCGCAGCGACTCAACAAGCAAAGCGATTCAACGCGCGAAGCGCCCTACTGTACCACCACCTTCCTTACCACCAAACCCGTTTCCATCTCCATTCTAACAATATAATTACCAGCTACCAGTTGACTCGGCAAATTCCAATTAACCGTCTGATGACCAGCGGGTAATACGGTTGTCGGTTTTTGCGCTACCTCTTTCCCACTCATATCTACCAAGCGAAATCCAACTGATTGCGCAGTTTCATTTTTAAATTCGATATTAAGACGGTCAATCGCTGGATTAGGAAAAACGTTAACTGCCACACCTTCTATAAAGTCTTCCGTAGCGACGACCTCATTCAGGTCAATCGTATAAAAAGATCGTCCGTAAGTACCCGCTAACAACGTACGTGTCGGCTGATGCAAACGCAAATCGCAAACTACCGTATTAGGAAGTCCCATTCCCAGGATAGACCAATTTTCACCATCATTATAACTTACCCAAACACCCAAGTCACTCGCTAAATATAGCCTGCCCTCGTTGTCCGGATCAATAATAATATCGTTAGCGGGAACCTCCGGTAAGTCTCCGGAAACATCGGTCCACGTTTGTCCGGCATCGGTTGTCTTTAAGACGTGTGGTTGGTAATCCACGTTGCGGTATCCACTTAAGGTAACGTAACAAGTCAGCGCATCATTTGGATCAACAGAAACTCGTGTCACGTGTCGGTCGGGTAAACCTGCCGAAATATTATTCCACGTATTTCCTCCGTTCGGCGTCATCTGCACGTTTCCGTCATCCGTTCCTGCGTAGATGAAATTTGGATCTGTTTTAGCTACATCAATCGTGGTGATGGTCCCAAAACCACTAGCCCCGCTGGGATGCTGTCCGTCGGTTAAGTCGGGACTAATCTGATTCCAGAACTCAGCACGATCGGTACTACGGTATAAATGATTTGTGCCTGTATATAAAACAGATGTATTGTTTTTATCCATGACGATGGGCGTATTCCAATTTTTGCGATCACTATCGTCAATGCCGTCCTGCGCCCATTCAAATTGATCTCCACCGTCCGTAGAACGGAAAATATTACCCCGCTGAAATTCTAAATAAATAAAATTATTGTCGATCGGATCAACGATAACGTAAAAACCATCACCACCAAAAATCCTTTCGTAATCATCATCCTGACCAGTGAGTGTTCGGTTGGTTCCATTATCCTGGGCCCCGCCATAAAGCCGTTCTGGATTTTGCTCATCCAGCTCACAAGCATAAAACTGCGTGATGGGCAGGTTGGCTCGGTGTTCCCAGGTATTGCCTCCATCTTGCGAAACATAAATTCCACCATCATTACCAATTACGCGAAAATTAGGGTTGGCGGGATGAAATTCCAGCGCGTGAAAATCTACGTGCATTTCGTCTGTTACCTCCTCAAAAGACACACCGCCATCCATCGACTGTACCAGTGGGACGCCCATCACATAAACTTCATTCGGGTCATCGGGTGCTACCCGGACATTGCCAAAGTACCAGCCAAAAGAGGAAAAGACAAATCCAATATCGGCATTCATATTAAACCACGTATCCCCGCCATTAAAAGATTTGTAGAGAGCAGAAAATTGATTGGTAACTGGATTGGTAGTATAGGTAGCGTATATTTGATTGGGATCAGAAGGAGCGATGTATAAACCAATTCTTCCCGTATTTTCGTCGTTTACCGGGAGTCCGTTATTGGTCAGTTTGGTCCAACTGTCACCACCGTCCGTCGATCGGTAAATCCCGGAAGTAGGTCCACCGTAGATTCTTCCAAAAGGATACCGCAGTCGTTCCCAGCTCGCCGCAAAAATGATATCTGGATTAGTTGGGTGAATCGCCAAGTCAATTACTGCGGTAGAATCACTGATAAATAACACTTGTTCCCAGTCCGTTCCACCGTTGATACTTCGGTAGACACCACGATCTGTAGATTTTCCGTAGAGCGTTCCGGTGGCAGCCACAAATACTCGTTCTGTATTGACTGGGTCAATGACAATGCGGCCGATATGATCCGTGTTTTCCAGACCTACATTGTCCCAGGAATTTCCGCCATCGGTAGTTTTATAAATCCCGTCACCCGGGAACGCCGCAGAATCAAAGGAACCGTTGGCTTCTCCGGTTCCCGCGTAAAGCGTCTGTGGATTTTGCGGATCAATGGCCAGATTTCCGATCGACATCGCACCTTCGTCATCAAAAATCGGAGTCCATTCAAAACCAGCAGTGGTGGTCTTAAAAATACCACCGGAGGCAGTTCCAGCGTAAATAGTGAACTGATTGGATGGATCCAAAACCAAATCTGTGATCCTTCCGCCGACGTTAATGGGACCTTTGGCCTCCCAGTTAGTACTCGACCGTTGTACCGCTGCCTGGCGGGCCAGTTGGGCTTGCTTACGTGCGGCTCGATAAACGGGGCGATTTATTTTGTTGAATGGATAAGCCCGTTGTGCAAAGAAATAATCGTCTGGTCGCTTTTCGGTATGCTCCCCCGACTCGGATTCCATTTCCGTTGGCGTAACAAAGATATTAGGTTGATTTTTAGTTTGAATCCAGAAAATCAGGATCGTACCAGCTATAAGCAGGGCAGAAAGGAGTAGTACTTTTTTCATTTATAAATATGTTTTCCGATAAAAAATTCAAGATAATCTAAAATTTTCATTCTGATGAGATGGTAATTTTTTTTATTTGGAAAATAGTCGACACTATTAGAGAAAAAAAGTATTTTTGCGAAAAACTAAGGAAACTTTGAACTAAATTAAAGTTTCCAACGTTTACGGGAGGTATGAATAAATGCATCATTTTAGAAAAAGTTCACCAGTTGTTCATGAAATATGGACTTAAGAGTGTGTCCATGGACGATATCTCGCGCGCGCTTGGTATTTCTAAAAAGACTTTGTATCAGGCTGTTAGAAATAAGCGGGATCTAGTCAAGGAAGTTTTTCAAAAGCATATTAAGGAGGAGGAAGCGGCCATAAATGAAATTGTAATCAATAGTAAAGATGCGGTGGATGAGATTATTGGGATTGCGCGATATGTGACGGGACTGCTTCGTGAAATTTCTCCAACTACGCTTTATGATATGCAAAAATATTACGGTGATATATGGGGAATGATGGAGACCTTACATCAGGGGCATATATATGAAACGATTAAAAAAAATTTGGACCGGGGAATTGTCGAAGGATTGTATCGGAAAAACCTGAATGCAGATATTATCGCTAAGCTATACGTTGGTAAAACGATGTTGATTGTTGATGAGGATGTATTTCCACTCAAAGATTATAATAAAGAAAAATTATACCTGGAATACGTGTATTATCACCTTCATGGTATTGCATCACCGAAGGGATTAAAATTATTTGAAAAATATACTAAGTAGAAAACCAATGCGAAGATATTCCTTTTTTATCCTGCTGTTTTTTTATTCGATTACGTATCTAAACGCACAATCGGCCAATCCTGCTTTTACGCTTTCCGAAGCGATTAATTATGCTTACGAACATAATTATAATATCAAAATCGCAAAAGAAAATATTTCGGATGCGGATGCTCAAATTATCGAAAGAAGGGCGACCGGTATTCCAACTTTAAACGGTACGGTTAATTTTCAGCACTATTTAAAATTGCCTATTTCGGTGTTACCTTCTCAGTTTGAAGATATTATCCGGGCTGGAAATGGAGGTGCATTGCCGCCGGATTACTCCAATCAGGTTGCGTTTGTTCTGAGAAACAACTTTAACGCTGGCCTGGATTTAAATGCACTAATTTTTGACGGGAGTTATTTCACCGCATTAAAAGCGGCCAAAGCCTTCAAAGACTACGTGGGCCAGGAATTAATTGCGCAGGAACGTACGGTCCGCGATCAGGTAGTTACCGCTTACCTTCCGCCACTTATTGTAGATGAAAATTTAATCATTCTGGCAAAAAATATTACCAATATCGAAGAGATGCTGGCCGAAACCAAGGCTACTTACGAAGCAGGATTTGTGGAACAACTGGACGTAGATCGACTGGAACTTTCATTAGCTAATTTAAAAACGGAAGTTGACAACCTGACCCGGCAAAAAGATCTGGCCTTAAACTATCTAAAATTTGTTATGGGTTATCCCATCAACGAACCCTTATCCATTGCGGACAACTTGAATGATTTGCTCCAGCTTGCCACGGACGAAGATTTAACCACACCCGTTAACTATATGAATCGGCCCGAATACAAGGTTGCTCAAACGGGTATTAAACTTCACGAGTACAATATCAAAGTAAACAAAGACGGATATCTCCCTTCCGTTTCCGGATTCGTTAACTATCAATATGGTTACCAGGGCAATTCTCTTTTTGGTAATGATGGATTCTGGGTACCCACCTCCGTAGCGGGACTGCGGGTCAATGTTCCGATCTTCGACGGCTGGAATAAAAAAGCTAAAATTGAACGGGCTAAAATCGCCAGGGAGGTAGACCTCAAACGAATTACTTTGTTAGAACAATCTATCGAACTGGAGGTAGCCAACGCTCGTGGGGAATACCTGACCGCTCTGGAAAGAACCAATAGTCAGGAAAAAAATGTAGCGTTGGCTCAAAGAATTTATGATACCACGCAAATCAAATATCGTTCCGGCGTAGGATCCAGTATTGAGGTAACACAGGCCGAACAAGCTCTTTATCAATCGCAGCAAAATTTTATTCAGGCTCGCTACGAATTATTGGTTTCTAAACAAAAACTCGATACGGTCTTGGGTAAATAACTTGTTGAATCGTTGAATCGTTGAATTGTTGAATTGTTTTGCGCAATAAAGGGAAGTGGATTTTTTGTAAAAAATGTAATTTATTGTTTTTTCGTGATAAATAAACTCATAAGTAAATTCCAGCAAGTAGAATAATGAAAAATAGATACTGTGATACTGTCGTCAAAATAGTCTCTTTATGTCGTAAATCCACGAATGAAGAAAGCTAACTGGCTAACCAGCTAACCAGCCAAATGGCTATAAAAATAAAAAAATGAGATATACTTTATTTATGTTATTGGTACTTTTAATAACCGCTGCCTGTCAACAAGGTGATGCGGATAAGTGGCCGGATGACTTAGCCGGGAAAAAAGCCCTGGTCAAAGAAAAACGTACCGCACTAAAGGAATTGCAGGCAGATATAAACTTGCTCAAGGAAGAAATTATGGAGCTGGATACCACTCAACAGGAGGAAACCCGTCGTGCGGTAAAAATTGATACCATTACCTCAGAAACGGTGAGTCGGTTTGTCGAAATTCAGTCGGTGGTGGAAGCGGACGATGCCGTGATGGCAAGTAGTGAAACGGGCGGTCGCATCACGCGTCTGGCGGTACGCGAAGGGCAGAACGTTCGCAAAGGGCAATTGATCGCAACGGTAGATATGGAATCCGTAAATAAGCAACTCAGCGAATTGCAAACTTCGCTCACCCTGGCCGAAGATGTCTACCAAAGACAAGCTAAATTATGGGAACAAAATATCGGTTCTGAAATTCAGTATCTTCAGGCCAAAAACAACAAAGAGCGAATCGAAAAAAGCATGGAAACAGCTCGCTTTCAAATGACCAAAGCCAACGTCTACGCCCCCATTGCCGGAGTAGTGGACATGACAATGAAGGAGGCCGGAGAGGTTGCCGGACCGGGTGAACCCATCGTAAAAATCATGAATACTTACAAAGTAAAAGTGATTGCCGATGTACCGGAACGTTATCTACCCGTCGTCAAGCGAGGACAAATGGTAGACCTGCACTTTCCTGCACTCAACGAAGATCGGACCCTCAGAATTTCTTCCGTCGGTCGTACCATCAATCCTGCTAATCGTACTTTTGAGGCCGAGGTAGAACTATTAAACAAGCAAGGAATTTTTAAACCCAACTTGATGGCAATTATGAAATTGAAAGATTTCGAAGCCAAAGATGCCGTGGCGATTCCATTGGTACTGGTACAGCAGGAAGTAACGGGTAAGGATTATGTGTACGTTAAAACAGATGGCCCGAATGGCGCCTTCGCAAAAAAAGTATACGTAGAAACAGGCGAACGTTCCGAAGGAAATGTGATCATTACCGAAGGATTAAAGGTCGGAGATCAGATTATTGTAGAAGGAGGAAGAGGTTTGGCTGAAAATGAATTAATTGAAATAATGTAGGCGCGTAGCGCCTGACGCTACGTGCCGGCTTCTTGCCACTTGCTATTTGCTTCTTGCCCTCTTCTATCGCGTTTTAACGCGGTCGAGTGAAGCAAGCAGCAAGCAGCAAACATCAAATAGAAAAAAATGAGTAACGATCCAATAGAATCTTTAAAAGAAAAATTTCGTGAGTTTAAGCTGTCGTCTTTTGCGATTGACAATAGTACGAGTATTTTTATTCTGACGTTTATGATTCTGTTTTTTGGAATCAATTCCTACAACACGATGCCCAAGGAAGCCTTTCCGGAAATTCCCTGGCCCAAGATTTACGTCAATACGGTTTACTTTGGTAACTCCGCATCGGACATGGAAAGCTTGGTGACTCGTCCGATCGAAAAAGAATTACAATCTGTTTCGGAAATCAAAAACGTTACCTCTTCTTCGCTCCAGGATTACTCACTGATCGTTGCC
>CALLLR010000269.1 GCA_938008185.1 uncultured Saprospiraceae bacterium | reverse complement strand
CACCTTATGCGGTCTCTTTTTTCATCATACTTCTTTGCTTATCAGTCGGGTAGCTACGGCTATCCTCCTTCTGCGCGCATTGTTTGATAAAAAAATAGTCTCGCCTAAGGTATCCTTTACTTTGATCCCGAGGCACTAGCGATAATTCCTGTTTTTCTACGTTCTCATCTTTTTCTTTCTGATTTATTATCGTGGATATCTTATTGATTGGAGTTTCCCAGACTTCTCGTTCAACTTCAACAATTTTTGGCGCAGGCTTTCTCCAGCTTACCATGTGTTGTACGATGAACTCGTAGAATTATAAAATCATTATATCTAACATCTCGACAATCTTTTTTTTAACAACCTATTTCAAAAATAAAGTATAGTTATTTTCAGTAAAACAATATAAATTTATGAAATTAATTTATATATACAAAATATTCTATTATTTATTCCCCTAAAAAAATCTTATTTTTAACATAATCAGTTAACCCGAAGGGACGGCAGCAATATTCTTAATGATACAGCCTATGGAAAAGTCTACATTTTTTTTATCTTTATTCTTCTATAATTTTAGTGCTTGTGGCACTCATTTGTTTCATAACTGCCCGTTATAAACTCACCAACCATGCACAAAACAACCTTGATCGCTATTCTTTTTTGTCTGGGTATTTGCGCTACCCTCCCTTTGTACGCGCAGGCAGATACCGAAAATATTCTCTTCGAACAAAATTTTTCAAATCCCGGTTTTCCCACTGGCTGGACCACTAATGATATCTCCGGACAAGACGTTCTCTGGTCCTGGTGTGCAAATCCAGCTTCCGGGCGGCAGATAGTTGGTTGTCCGGCAATTTGGAGTGGCGGAAATAGCAATCAAATACCTTTTGCGGCGACTAGTGCCAACAATGGTTTTATGACCCTAGATTCAGACGCTTTTCTGGATATTGGTCAGGACCATATCAGTCAGCTGACTTCTCCTGCTTTTGATTTTAGTACGGAAGATACCGTATGGGTAAAGTTTGAAACCCATCTTGGTGCTTTTAATACTACTCCGAACAGCAACGCTATTTTACGGGTCAGTAATAATGGCGGAGCTTCCTGGGAGATTTTTAACTGCTTTCCGGAATTTCCGTTAGGGGAACCCACGCTGAATAACCGGTGGTCTCCAAATCCAAAAACGATTTATTTTAATGTATCAGAAGTAGCTGCGTTCCAATCTTCGGTTATTTTTCAGTGGCAATGGAAAGGTCGGGAAGAATATCAGTGGAGTATTGACGATTTTCAGGTGAGTGGTAGCGATCCCAGGCCCGAAGTTGATTTGGTTTTGAGAAAAAAATCATTTTTGATTCCCGAAAATGCAATCATCCCAGGTTATGAAGCTGCTCCAATTTCTTTTGGTGTAAAAATAGCCAATCAGGGAAGCCAACCCCAATCTGAAATCAACTTGACAATCGATATTTTTAACGAAAATAATGAACTTGTTTTTACAAACAACCTGATCCACGATATGCTCGACGTGGACGAAGAAAGTGATTTGCTTTTATTTGAAAATACTTTTACACCACCAAATACACCCGCTATTTATGAAGGAATTTATAGTATAACACCTGCTAATGATCCTGATGCGACCCCAGGCAATAACCAACAAAATTTTTCTTTTGAAGTATCTGAAAGTATTTTAGCCAAAGAACGTCAAGTGACGCCTCGGGAAAATACGGCTCCACTCGATAACGAATGGACGCCACAAGAACCACATAGCTGGGCCTGGGGGAATTATTTTTTTCTTCATAATGGCCAGGGACAACAGGCGACTTCCGCCACTTTTAGTATTGGTAATGCGGTGATTTTGGGTGGAAAAAGCATCGGCCTCACGTTGTACGAATGGACCGACCTGGATAATAATAAAATGGCCGAACCCTCCGAACGAAATCTGGTAGCTTTCGCAACATATCAAATTAATGGATCAGAACCAAGTGATGAATTTATCACCGTTCCGCTCTTTCCTTTAGGCAACACGGCAGAACTAGACAACAATCAGGGATACCTGTTAATGCTGGAATATTTTGCGGATGATCCTACGGATTTATTTATAAGTTATAGTAATGAACAAGATTACAAAACGACCATGGACTATTTTGATTCTACCGGAGAGGTCCGTTTCGCATCTATGTTAGGGATCGGTGATCCGAACACGGCTACTTATTCCAGCCTGGCGTTTGGGTTTGATCGTATTCCAATGGTGCGTTTGGGAACAGAAACAATCGTTGGTACGCAGGATATTCTACCAATAACTTTTCGGGTGAACATCTCCCCCAATCCGACGGCAAAAAATATTGAAATAAACTTTGATTTTCCGGAAACAATACCAATGGTCACGATCAACTTATATAACCAATCCGGGAAACTACTATCTACCCAAAATCTGGCTTCGGTACAAAATGAACGAAAAATTATTGACGCCAGCCACCTGGCTTCGGGTGTTTATTATGTAGAAATACGAACAAATATGGGGAATCGAACGATGCGGGCGATTAAAGTGAAGTAATTTTTTCAACCCCCAAAATAATAGACCCATCCAAGCTGAAAAAAGCTGAGAGGTGAACTGGCATCATCAGCAATACTAGCAAAATCACCAAAAAAACCAGCGTTCTCAAGGTTAATACCATTGTCATTTAACCGCCTGCTGTACGCGAGTTCAATTCCTGTACGGGCATTAAATTGATAACCAACGCCAAGATTCAGGCGATAATCATTGAAACGCGCTGAAAAAGAATTGCCATCAAACGAGCTATTATTAGCAAGGTCACCTGAACTAATCACCGGATCAAAATCAAGCGACGAAGCATCTTTTAGTTTATTGAGTCGGTAGGCCCAACTCATTCCAAGGGCCAGACGGAGTTTTCCCATCGGTCGGTAGACCAAAGAAAAGGGAACCGTCAAGTGGTAGTCGCGTTCATCCACGTTAATACGATTAGCTATCCGAGCACGTTCAAAACCAGATAAATTTAATGAATCTTCATTATCAGGATCATAATCTTGAGAACCAAGGTTAAGGTCTAAAGTCTCCCTGGCCGTATGATCATTTTGACTTAAAAAAGCCACTTGCGTCGCACGAAAACCTAAGCCTGTTTCGACCGCCCACTTAGCACCTAATTTTCTTTCCACTCTAAAGGCTGCTTCCAGACCATTACCTGTTTTACCAGCGATGACCGCTCCAGCGTACACTCCAGTTCTCCACTTTTTAGTTTTAGGAAGATCAAGATCATAGTCAATGGTAAGGTTGGTTTGCTTCGTTGGTAGCGTGGCGATATTCAGGGTGGGTAGTTCAGATAAGGGGTTAGCAGGATGCTCTATTTTTTCTGATGGATTTAATGATATCATGCTACCAGCCGCAATCGTTTTTTCGGAGGTACTTTCTACGATAGCCATTACCTCCGACGTATTTTGCACGACGGGCTTTGAAGATAATTCGTCCTGACCGATAGCATTAGTTGATGAAACATTAGTATTGTTGGCTATCCATCTTTTTTGCGTATTTACCGATGATACTGAATGAACTTTCTGCCCAGAATCTGAAATAATTGTTTTTTGCTGGTGCTGGTGTGTAATTTTAGAATTATAGGCAACTTTATTATTAGGAGTTAAAACTGGTTTTGCTTCTTTTTGAGTAGTAGTGGTAACTATCTCGTTTTTGAGATTTGTGTTCGGATAAATTACTTCATTTTGGTCATCTACCTCCATTGGAAGACTGATGGCCATTGGCGCTGAATTGTGTTTTTGGAGTCCCCACATCACGGTGATTCCACCTACAAATCCCATCACTAGAATAGCGGCAATAGATAGCCATCCAATACGTCGTTCCTTTTTTTCGACGGGCATTTCCTGATCCAGGATTTCTGCCATGTTTTTCCAGGCAGCATCCATAAATTTGGGACCGGTTGCTTGATTTTTTCTTTGTTTACCCAACATAACTTCGGTAGTTGTTACTTTTTTTTAATAGCGTCTTAAGTTTTTCTCTGGCAGCATTCAGGTGCCATTTGGAAGTACCAACACTTATATTTTCTTGTTCGCCTATTTCGGCGTGTGACAATCCTTCGATGGCATATAAGCGGAAAACATTCTGGGTTGCAGGTGGGAGTAGATCTACCATCTTCATAATGTCTTCTGCGTACATATTGCTCAAAGGTTCATCTCGTACTTGTGCGTCCCGGTCTTCAAAAACCAGAAACTGTAAATAGCGGGAATTTTTTTTATAATAATCAGACAGGCAGTGGTATACTACCCTTCTGATCCATCCTTGCAGGGAACCACTGAAAGTAAATGTATCCAGTTTTTTAAAAACTTTCAAAAAACCTATGTTGACAATCTCCATCGCGGTTTCTTGATCGGAGGTATGTCGCATACACATACCCATCATCGTCGGAAAATGCTGTTTGTACAACATTTCCTGACATCGCCGATCGTTGCGAATGCACCCTTCAACGAGTTCTTTTTCAGTATAAGTTTTTCTTCCGAACATGAATAACAGTCTTTAGCTGCTTTGGTCAAAGTTTTCCAAGTTTTTCAAAAAAATAGATTTAAATCTTAATTTTCGAATAACTTTCTACCTAAAGATAAAAAATCTTTGGTTTGTTTTAGCTTTATATTTTCGCCGTTAAGCTCTGTATCAGCGATTTTCAAGGGTAAAAACGCTTAAAAAGGCACTGATAAAAAGAAAGACGGCATATTTCCCGAAGAGGTTGGGTCATTTGAAAAAAAAATAAAATTTAAAGGCTGATGCGTATGACTTACTAAAATAATTCCTGATCCAGGCGGCTTCTGAACAGTTCCTCCAGTGTTTCCAGCAATACTTCCAAATGACCGTCCCGACTCACTTCGCGGTTGATTTTGAGGCGCGTATCGGTCAGGTGTTCGGGTTTGATGAGTCGTTGTGCTTTTTTGTAAAATTTTTGCCGATGAATCTCCGGCGGAATAGTTATTTCCCGAGCAGCGACCTGCACCCAGTAGTTAAAACTGAGTTTATCATTCATTTCGAATTCCTGAAATCCTGGTTCATTTTCCAAAAATAAAATAGGACAATCTCCTTTCAGTTTGAAAATCAGACCATATAAAACGTCTCCTGCTTCCGGTGGCTGGATGGCCGGGTATTTGTCCACCTCCAAACTATCGGATAAAATATATTCATGGGCGGGTGCCGTTTCTCTCGTTTTACTTTCTTTCATGGGAATTACTCGTTCGTACCATGCCTTTCGGTACCAGACACCCTGTACGGTATAGTCGTATGACTTGGTGGCAAAAAAAGCTTTATAAAAATTTAGAATTGGTGTCAGGTTGGCACCAAATATTCCCAGCAGTGCCTTGTTTCCAGCATTATTAGAGGATAAAAACAAAGCTAATTTAGCGCGCCAGAAATCTGTTTCCCAGGGTTTGAGGCTTTCTCGAATATTCAACTGATTGGGTTCCATATCCATTTTTATCAATGCTAAATTCAGTTCTGTTTTTTCGATCCGGGCTTTTAACTGTAAAAAGGTTTCTTTGATTTTATATAATTCGGTGTAAATACGGGTACGTTCAGCATCTTTCCAAAAGTTTTCTTTCAACCTTTTTTTCATTCCTTCAAATTGTTCGATCCGCGCTAGCAAATGTACGTACACCCGACCGCCCATCAACTGGTGGATTTTTCGGCGCAGGTCACTGGCAAAGTCGGCATCGTTGATTTTATTTAATGTTTCCAACCATAAATCAAACGCCATTTCATCGCTTTCAATTTCGAAGCGAATTCCCCGTTCTTTATCGGCAGATAACCGAGCGACGGTTTGGTTTTCAAAATCAAGTACATTAATCTCTCTGCTCAAAGGTCCGATCAACTTTTCCCGAATTGTACGTTGCAAATAACGGGCACCGTAGCGTCGGTCATATCCGCTTACTCCTAAAAAATCAAATACGGAATCATCCATATCCAGTGTTAAATTTCTAAATTTTATTCCTTCCCGTTCTTTAAATTTTGCGATTTCTCTTTTTACAATCTTGGCAATGGTCTGCTGAGAGAGAGGACTAAAAGGGGTGATGCGATCAATCCGGTTATATAATTCAGGCCGAAAATGCTGTTGTACTGCAAATTCAAAATGCCGGGCGATTTCCTCTTTATCAATGGTAGATTTCCAGCTAATCCGATGATCCTGTAGATTGGCCGCACCGATATTAGATGTCATAATAATAATCGTACTACAAAAATTAACCGTTTTTCCCTGACTATCCGTTAGTCTTCCTTCGTCCAGAATTTGCAATAATAAATCCTGAAATCCACGGTGTGATTTTTCTATTTCATCAAATAATAAAACCGAAAAGGGCTCCCGTCGCACCGCAGAGGTTAACAGTCCATCCGTAAAAAAAGAGGACCCTAGCAATCGCGCCACTGCCATCGGATGTGCATACTCGCTCATATCAAAGCGAATCATGCGGTCTTCGTGACCAAACATAAATTTACTTAACACTTTTGCTAGCTCTGTTTTTCCAACGCCCGTCGGACCAACGAATAAATATGAAGCGATGGGCTTTCCACTAAAACTCAAATTAGTTTTAACGGTGGCCAACATGTTGAGCACGTTATCTACCGCCAGTTCCTGTCCGGAGACTTCCTGATTAAAATTCTGTTTGATTTTTTCGAGCGGTAGAGGAATTTCCGGATCGATCATAAAAAGAGGTAATCCAGATTCCTGCGAAAAACGCTTAATCACCGCTGCTCTGGTAATTTTAGTAACAGCAGTTTCTGTCGATTGTGCATCCAGTAGCAACGACTCTAAAAACCGAATGGGTCGGCCGGGCATTCCAGCGTAAGGAGAAAAACGACGACTCAACCGAATAATTTCTTCGATAGCCGTTCTTTCAATTTTCAAATTTTGGCGTTTAGCAATAGACTGTACTTTCCCCGTAATTATTTTCTCCAGATGCCTGGTGGGTTCTTCCAGTCGAATTATCTGGAACAACGATAGAAAATTAGGCGCCTTTAATTCAATGCTGCTCAACTCTTCGGAAGTACATTCGGTCAGAATAGAAATTTTACCCTGGTTGAGATAAGTCTGGAGAGCATCGGCCATACTGGTTTCGCTACCTTCGTACTGCCCTACTTCAAATAATTCGGTCAGATTTTGAATAAATAAAAAATCGTTGGTTGCCGTAAGTTGCTGGCAGAGATAACCAAAATTTTCTTCCCAGCCCGTATCCTCCGTAAGTTCCCGAATCATCCGGGAAGCATTGGTTTCCCAGATGGTCGAATCTGCTCCGGCGGTTTTTAACCTGCGTGCCAGTTCCATGATTAAGGCAGATTTTCCGACACCGGATTTTCCGACGAGTAATACACTTGAATTAAAATCATTTTGAACTGCCCGACTAAGATTGTCCAGTTCCTTATCCCGGTGCCAGACTTGTTGTTGGGTGATGTCCAGTGGAAAAGCCAGTCTGCTTAACCAGTTAATTTCCTGAGCACCTCCAACTTCCTCTTGTTCTGCGAGTGAGTATACTTTGTATTGCACCTCTTTTTTGATGAGTTCTACTTCTTCGAACCAAATAGTAGCCGCAATTTTTTGGACCAATTTTAGTCTTTTGTTTCGGATAAAAGAAAGTCGGATCGCCTCCTCAAGGTGGACTTCCAGTTCTTCAAATTCAAGAGCCATTGCTTCTACCCCCAAATTTGGTACTACTCCCCAAAATCCGTGCGAAGTTTGTTTCCAGTAATAAAAGAAATCGAGCGAGAAATCCGGGTAAGCCATTTGATCTTTAGCCCCATTAAACTCCAGTGTTATTTCTGTTTTAAAATAATCGGCATAATCAGCTTCTTTGACCAGCGCCAGGTAGTCAGCGGAATCCACAAAAACTTTTTGGAATTGTTCGGCGTATTTTCCGGCGAGCAGTTCTGGGGAAGTACCAAGCTGTAAGGCATTCAGATCACGCATCGGTAAGACCAGTTCATTACCGCCGTGAAATTTTAATTTAAAAGCTAAAAAAGGAATAGTTAAGAGGGTGGGCATTTTTTGAAATGAAAGTAGCAGGATTTAGGGAAAGGAACAAATTTTAGGAAATATTTATTCTATTTCAGTGATCGTTCCTGTAATCACGCCTTTGACAAATTCTTCGTTGACATTTAGTATTTCAGCGATCAAGGAAATAGGTAATTCTTTTGCTACCATCTTTTTAGTCGTTTGTACTTTTTCATTATGTCTTCCCTTCTGGATTCCTTTTGCTTCTCCATCCGCGTAATAAGCATCAATTACATTCATAATTTTTGATTTTGATTCTTTAGAAGAATTTTTGAGTAATTTTGGTATTTCCGGTTCACTAATATCGTAATTTTTAATAAGAAATACAAGCATTGTATGCTGATAAATGTCATTGTCTACCTCTATCAGAAAGCTAAAATTCTTACGAATATACCCCTGATTCTTATGGTATTTAAAAGTTAAGAGGCTATTGGTAAGAAAACGTTTTTTTAGGCTTTTTAGTTTCTCATCACTTTCTTCATTCAAATCTACCAAGTGTAAATCGAACTTTGGAATATAAGGTTTGAGATCATTTCCAATCACTCCTGTAAACATATCGGTGAACTTGCGTTTCTTCCACTTGTCATCGAGCAACAATAAGCTACTCGGATTCCTTAATTCTTTTTTTCTAACAAAACAACACTATACTTCCACCTTATACCCAGGAATACTATATCGTTCAATAAACGCTTTCATCTCATCCACCATATCGGGCGAACCAATTACGATTGTTTCCCGTTGGTGTAATTCGTGCGCATCCTGTTCCATAATTCTTTCAAGGTTGGTGTTGATGGCTTTCCCTCCGGCCTGTTCAACAATAAATGCTAATGGATTACATTCGTATAATAACCTTAATTTCCCTTTTGGATATTTTCGGGTATTCGGGTATAAGAATATTCCACCTTGCAACAAGGTACGGTGAATATCCGACACCATCGAACCGATATACCGCATCCGCAGATTCATGTCCGAACAGTGGTCAATATACCGACGCATTTCTACGTCAAATTTCAGATAATAACCCTGGTTGACAGAGTAGTAGTTTCCTCGGTTTGGAATCTTAATATCGCGGTGCGACAGGCAAAATTCTCCAATCGTAGGATCGAGCGTAAATCCATTAACGCCGCGTCCCGTCGTGTATACCAAAATAGTAGAGGTGCCATACAGTACATATCCGGCCGCAACCAAATCCGTTCCTTTTTGTAAAAAATCTTTTAATTCGCAAGGACCGGAAGGCTTACTTTTGCGACGGTAAATTCCAAAAATAGTTCCTACGGAAACATTCACATCAATATTAGAACTACCATCCAACGGATCAAAAACGACGACGTATTTGGCGTCTTTACCCGCCACCGACGGAATAGGAATAAAATCTTCGTTTTCTTCCGAAGCAATGCCACAACACTCCCCACTATTTTTCAGGCAGTCGATCAGTTTATCATTGGCGTACATATCCAGTTTTTGTACCGTGTCGCCGGAAGCATTAGCTTCCCCTTCCGTACCGAGGATATTGACCAATCCGGCCTTGTTTACTTCGCGGTTAACGATTTTTGCAGCAACCCCAATATCCCGCAGGAGACCGGTCAGTTCGCCGGAAGCAAAATCAAAGTCTTTTTGTTTTTTAATAATAAATTCATCAAGGGTGATAATTCGGTTCATACTAAATTGGACTTATTTTCGGCAACAATCACCGAAAAGGTTTGTTAAATAATGGTTTGGTTAAAGTAAGCTGCGGAAACCTAATTTTGGTTCATCAGGCAGAAGCCATAAAGTTACCATCTTTCGACCTAAATATAGGTATCTTTACGCCTTAGATTCAAATTTGATACATCAACCTTTAAAAACCCTTTCTCCAGCCCGTGCAGCAGTTAGCCGTTCTCAATAAATTTTTTTATAAATACCGGTGGCGTTTTTTGCTGGGAATCATTTTCGTTTCTCTGAGTAATTATTTCCGTGTTCTTCAGCCCCAGATGATTCGCTACGCATTGGATTTAGTTATTGAGAATATCGGTCTGTACAATCTTACGGAGGGATACGCTTCTCAGAAGGTTCTTTTTGCTCAGCTAGGAACGGTACTCTTGTTTTTTGGGGTACTCGTCTTAATCCTGGCCTTATTGATGGGTATCTTCATGTATTTTATGCGGCAAACCATCATCGTGATGTCCCGGTTGATTGAATATGATATGCGAAAAGAAATTTTTGCTCATTACGAAAATCTCAATTTAGCTTTTTATAAAAAAAATAATACGGGAGATCTCATGTCGCGGATTACCGAAGATGTATCCAAGGTAAGAATGTATCTCGGCCCCGGTATATTATATGGTATAAATCTGGGCTCTCTATTTTTCTTTGTCATTTATTCGATGCTTTCGGTGAGTCCCATGCTGACCTTTTATTCTCTGCTCCCGATGCCTTTTCTGTCTATTTCAATTTACTACGTAAGTAATTTAATTAATAAAAAAAGCGGAATTATTCAAAAACAACTGGCTACCTTAAACAGTACCGCCCAGGAAGTCTACAGTGGCATCCGGGTGGTTAAATCCTACGTACAAGAACCGGCCATGCTGCGTCATTTTGGGAATCAAAGTGATGATTATAAAGACAAGACGATGGATTTGGCAAAGGTAAACGCGTTATTTTTCCCCTTAATGATTTTATTGGTCGGTGCCAGCACCGTACTGACCGTATACGTTGGAGGTGTACAAGTAGCCAAGGGAACGGTAACACCCGGAAATATCGCCGAATTCGTTATTTACGTAAGTATGCTTACCTGGCCCATTACCGCACTGGGCTGGATTGCTTCGATTGTGCAACAGGCCGCCGCATCGCAAAGTAGAATTAATGAGTTTTTAAATGTTGATCCTACCATTAAAAATCCTATTATCAATCCCGTATCCTTAAAAGGCGATATTGAGTTTAAAAAAGTAGATTTTGTTTATCCTGATTCCGGGATTCGAGCGATCAACGATTTGACCTTTACGCTAAAAGCTGGTCAGAAAATGGCCATTATTGGAAAAACCGGCTCTGGTAAAACGACGATTGCCGATTTATTATTGAGAATGTATGACGTTACGGATGGTCAGATATTGATTGATGGAAAAGACGTTAGGGCGCACGATTTGGCCAATCTGCGTAAAAAAATCGGTTATGTTCCACAGGATTTATTTTTATTTTCGGATACCATTGCCGGGAATGTAGCCTTTGGAAAAAGAGCTGCCTCCCGCACTACCATCGAAGAATTTACCCGTTATGCTTCCGTTTACGAAGATGTTGTGGGATTACCCGAAGGGTTTGATACGATGGTAGGAGAACGGGGTGTAACGCTTTCCGGCGGGCAAAAACAACGAATATCCATCGCCCGTGCTTTAATCAAAGAACCTGATATTGTCATTCTGGATGATTGTCTTTCGGCGGTAGATACGACCACTGAACAGCAAATTTTGGGATATCTTAATGGTAAACTAAAAGATAAAACCAGCTTGATTATCACTCACCGCATTTATTCTTCTCTCCAATTTGACCATATTATTGTAATAGAAGACGGCCATATCTCCGAACAAGGCACGCACGAAACTTTACTTGTCGAAGGAGGCTATTACGCACAGGTCTTTGAGCAGCAACAACTGGAAGAAGCCTCTGAAAGCTAATTATTGTAAAATATACACTTAACCCCCACTAAAATTTCTTTTCTTAAAAAAGTAGATTTTTTTAACAAATTTTCTTTATTGTGGAACAAATAACTACATTTGTAAAACGGAATAGTTAAACTCTATTACTCATAAAAACTTTAAACAGTGGAAAACGAGAGCAATTCAAGAAGATTTGAGAGTGTTTTTTCCAAAAAAGTCCGCGCTGGAAAACGAAGAACTTATTTTTTCGACGTACGTCAGACTAAAGGAGAAGACTATTACTTAACGCTGACCGAAAGTACGCGAAAATTTAACAGCGACGGTTACGAAAGACACAAAATTTTCCTTTACAAAGAGGATTTTAACCGCTTCACTGCTGGATTACAAGAGGCTGTTGACTACGTAAAAACAGAGTTGATGCCCGATTATGATTACGACGAGTACACCCGCAAACACGAAGAGTGGGAAGCAAGTCAGGCGGAAAGTGACGCCGAATACGAAAAAAATAAAGACAGCAGTGACGTAACGGAAGATATAGCCGAAGACGACATTAGCTGGTAAGAATAACTTTGATCTTAAAATAGGTTTTGGAAAGCAAGTTTCATGTCATAGAAGCTTGCTTTTTTTATTTTTGTAAAATCAGCGCTTTTAGTATAATTTTTATTTGACCATCAATCAGGATCTCTAAAATCAATATTGAGGATTGAACACTCAATAATTATTCTTGATCAGTCATCTTTTTGGCTACCATCGGAAAATTTTTTACCATTCTACTACCCCGCTCCGTTCCCCGAATGATCATATTCCCAGGTCTTACTCTCGGAGGCTGATTATCGTATAATTGTAAATCCTTCACCCGCTTGCTGTAAGGGATAGCGATTTTCATGGTTCCCTTTGTCATTTCTACAGTCTGGTGATGATTACGATCTCCTCCTTCAAATTTGACACGGGTCGGTCGATCCAAAGAAGTCGCAAATATCATCTGATCATCGGGACCGACGACCGACAACGTATAAGCATCCGGCGAAATCCGATCCTTTGCCGGAATACCGTAGCGTACCGTTTCCAATTCCATATCCCAGTTTCCA
>CALLLR010000268.1 GCA_938008185.1 uncultured Saprospiraceae bacterium | reverse complement strand
ATATGTGGTAGCGGTCGGCGGGGACGGTTCGGTCAACGAAGTGATGCGGGGTTTGCTTGGTTCTAAAACTATTCTCGGAATTATTCCCACTGGGTCCGGTAATGGTCTGGCTATGCACTTAAAAATCGGGAGAAAAATTGACCGGGCTTTAGAGATTCTCAATACCGGAAAAGTGCGGACCATCGATACCTGTACCGTCAACGGCGCTCCGTTTGTCAACCTGGCCGGCGTCGGATTCGATGCCCACGTGGCCTACCACATGAAGCGCAGTAAATTCCGGGGGCTCAAAGGTTATCTCTGGCAAACCCTCGTACACGCCTGGAATTTTGAATTACCGGAAGTCGACATTACCATTGATGGAAAAAAAATAAGCCGGTGCTGCCTGGTCGTAGAAGTCGCCAATGCCCCGATGTTTGGTTATAACTTCTTGATGGCGCCCCAGGCGAAACTCGACGATGGCCTCCTCGATATTGTTTTGATCAAAAAAGCACCTAAGTGGCGGTACCTATTTTCGGCCTGGCGATTTTTAAACGGCTCAATTCTCAAAAGTAGCCTCACGGAACATTACGAGGGGCGCAGTATTCAGATTTCTTCTAAAAAGGAAATGGCGGTGCATTACGATGGAGAGGGATTTTTGGAGAAGGAAGAACTGAGATTTGAGGTGGTGGAATTGTCGTTGCGGGTGTTGGTGCCTCAGATTATTTAAGCTAATTACGTAATATTCATTTGTACTGCAGGCATTTATAAATTTTGTGGAAAAATATCAGCTGATCCCAATTAAGGATTGGGAGGAAATATCCAGTTGTTACAAAAGAAGAGATATTTCAAAAAATGAACTAATCCTCAATTTGACCGTTTGGGTGGTATTATTTCAAAAAACAAAATAAAATGAAAAAAGGATTAGCCTTAGTATTTACAATTCTTGGAGCCGTTGGATTAGTTTATGGTATTTTTATGCTTTTCAACGGAGAAGTAACGGATTCAAATCCCTGGATAGCAGCAGTCCTGGGTGTAATTTTCTTTACTTCCGGAATGGGCTTGATGAGAAGTACGGGTAGTTCGGGAGGGGCTTGAGAAAAATTTTAGGAGATTTAAGAGGGCTGTCTCTTAAATGATTGGGTAAAAACGGACTTATCCAAAACTTTGGGGAGTGTCCCCTAAAGTGTATCAGCGCGGAAGATTTCCTTTAGGAACACAAGGTGCGGGATGCCAAATGACACACTTGGCTGTACAGTCCAAAACTTTGTGTTTCTGAACTGAAAAGAACACAAAGTCTTTTTCTTCGTGTTCTTCGTGTTCTTCGTGATTTTGTGGCTCCAGAATTACATAGATAATTAGTGCCTCGGGCATAGATTAATTGAGCATATAGACTGGTAATTTTAAATCTGCTCTGCCTTGGAAATTTCCTCATTATGCATAATTAATTCTTCACCACCTTCATCCAGCCCCAAACGCCATCCACCTCAACTCCCACAAAATACAGCCCGGCGGGTCCTTCCAAAAACAAATCAGCAGATCCACCACTCAACTTATTTCGCTCCAATAATATTTTTCCAGTCACCTCCATGATTCGAATATTCACATTTTCCAATGCTCCAAAAGTCAAGCGAACAGCGCCGCTCGTCGGATTGGGCAGCACGTCAATTTGATCCGCAAACCACACTTCGTCCGTATTCACCACCGTCACCATCACACATTCTGAAGTAGCCGTACAACCATTTTGATTAATCTCTACCGCATAGTTTCCACTGACCGTTGCCGTATAAGATTGGTCATTTTCCCCCATGATGGGTTCGTTGTTATTATCACAATCAATCCACTGATAGTTACCGCCAAACTGGGAAGCGATAATGGTCGCATCCGCCACGGTAACTGAAATATCTAGTGGCTCCAAAACAGTGGTGGTCGTCACAATCGAATCACAGCCGTTCTCATTGGTCAAAATAATTTCTACTATTCCCGTATCCGCCGGATTACAGCTAACGGCAAATATATCGAGCGTATCACTCTCCAAAAGGATCGTAGTGGTGAAAACCATCGAATCACAGCCGAATTGATTTATAAAATTTTCGACAACCATTCCCGCATCGTCGGGATCACAAGAGGAAGCAGAAATAAAGGTTTCATCATTGGGCAGGTAAAACGTATTGAAAATAACAATCGAATCACAACCGTTAAAAGCTCCACCAGCAATGACCTCAGTGGTCGTCGGGGGCGCCGAAAGATCGCAGGTAGCAAAAATCGCTTCGCTAGTAGCCGGAGGTAAAAATACCAGATCAACGTTCACAATCGAATCACAACCGGTAACGGTGCTAATCAGAATTTCTGTTCCACTGGGATTGGTTTCATTATAGGCAATGCCATTGATGATTACTTCGTAATTGTCTCCTTCACAACCAGTATAATTTTCGTTGCTCATTACCGGAGGGCACATAACACAATCTTCTACAGAAATAGCAGTCGTGTAACTATTCTCAGGACAATTACCATTTGCCGGCGTAACGTAGGTAAAAACATACATACCCGCCATTATCCCATCGAAATTCACACTATTTAAGTTGGTTAGGTCAACGCCCGATCCGTTGGAATCCAACCAGGTTCCATTCGCAAATCCGGCGGTAATTAAGCCATTAAAATTAATAACACTGGAATTACTGCCACTGTTATTATTACAGACCGTCCCCGAAGTAACGGTAGCGGTATTAGGGGCCTGTACATCTACCGTAACTTCGGTAAAATCATCCGGACAATTAGCGGTACTAACGGTGTACCTGAAAATATAGCTACCCGGATTCTGACCATTACCATCAAACGTATTTCCTGAGAAACCAGTAGAAGGATTGGTGGTAGTTTCCGTCCATACACCTCCTGCATCGGATCCAATCAATAATGTATTTAAATCCAGTATGTCGTCCGCTTCGTTACAAAGTGTTTCCGGCGTGCTCGCTGTTCCCGCATTCGGTGGCGTAGCAAATACCAAATTAATATTCACAACCGAATCACAACCAGTAACGGTACTTATCAAAGTCTCAATTCCATTTGGATTGGCCTCGTTATATACGGTACCATTGACGATCACTTCGTAATTGTCCCCTTCACAACCAGCATAATTTTCGTTACCCGTCAACGAAGGACACGTACAATCTTCTACCAGGATAGTTACGGGGTAGCTTTGTTCTGGACAATTGCCGACGATTGAAGTAAGATAGGTAAACGTATAATTACCCGCAGATACCCCTAAAAAATCCACGCTCGAAAGATCCGATAAATTTACGCCGACTCCGTCATTGTCAATCCAAGCTCCGTCGGTAAATCCTGCCGTAATTAAGCTGTTAAAATTAAAAAAAGTAGTATTATTGGGATCGTTATTATTACAGACAACACCCGTTGACGTTACGGTAGCGGTAATCGGTGTCTGGACATTAACCGCCACTTCGGTAAATTCGTCCGGACAATTTGGACCGCTTAGCGTATACTTGAAAAAATAGGTGCCTGGATCTTGGCCATTACCATCAAACTCATTGCCTGAGAGTCCGGTAGAAAGATTGGGAGAAGTTTCCGTCCAGACACCTCCCGCATCAGCACCGGTCAATAAAGTATTCAAATCCAGTATTTCGTCATCTTCATTACAAACCTCTCCCATCATCGCCGGTATACCCGGGTTTGGTACCGGAGCAAAAAACAAATCAATATTTATAATAGAATCACAGCCGTTGCTACTCACTAAAAATACGCTCCCACTAGGATTCATTTCATCATACGTTACACCGTCTACCACAACCGAAAATCCATTTCCTTCACAGCCCGAATGGGTTATATTCTCTTGGCTGATTACTTGAAAAAACAGATTAATATTGACCATTGAATCACAACCATTCACACTGGCTCCCGGAAATATTTCAACCCCCGAAGGTTGGCTTTCATCGTATAAAGTCCCGTTAACTACCACCGAGTAACCATCATTCGCACAACCGGCATAGGTCTCTTCTCCTGCCGCATCCGGAAAAAAACTTAAATCAATTGTCACGATCGAATCACAACCATTGGAGTTCAGTAATTCCTCAATTCCCGAAGGGTTATTAACATCGTAAAGGGTTCCGTTAACGGTAATTTGTTCACCCGGACACAAGGTTTCTTCTATAAGCGCTGTGCTATTCTGAATAAAGCTTAAGCTGATAATGATGGTAGAATCACAACCGTTCGCCGCCGTAAATACCTGAGTCCCCGAAGGATTACTTTGATCATATACGATACCATTCAGCGTAAAATCATCATCCTCGCATAGCTCCGCGTCAATCACCCACTCAATGGGAGGATCACAACTTGTCTCCCAGGTTACCACTAATTCCGGAGCGGTACCAACATCTCTGGCACCAAATCGGTAGGCAGCACAAGTGGCAGTTTCTACTCCGATAATGATGATTCCATGATTATCCGCCGGATCATTTACCCAGGCTTGTGCACGAGCGACAAAATTACTGGAAGTTGGAAAGGTGATGACCTGATCATTTTCGTTGGTAAATCGGGAAGAAAGTACCGCAGAATCAAAATCTCCGCCCGGACTATCCCACGTCGAAGTTCCAAACATCGCATCCGTCCAGGTAGCATCGGGTGCCACGGCGGGTCCGCCATTACCGGAGCCGGAAGAAAATCCTTCTCCCCACTCTTTGGTCACCCCAAAAATCTCAATGACTCCATCTCCATTACTCCCGGAATTCTCCGCGCCTAAATTTAAGGTCACCGAAGTGACTACGGCATCCGTCGGAATACCGGTTAAATCAAACTCAATCAACGCACGACGGTTGTTACCCTGGCAAGTTTGTCCGGTAAATAGTTTTCCGGCACCCAAAGATTTACTACCACTTTCACTAAACATACTATTGTCCTTAATGGATGGCAAAACGCTCACTGTCTGGGCCGAAAGTATCGTCGAAAAAATAATTAAAAACGAAATTAATGTTGGTATTCTATACATATTCAAAGTTTTATATTTTACAAATTTCCTTTATAGGTCAAAGTTACTAACTTCAATACGAAATTAAGTTTATTTTTGGAAAAAAAAACGTGTACACTGACGGTTGATGTGTCAATTGAACGCCAATATGGAAAAAACAATGGCTCCTATTTTTGATTTAAAATACTGGGAAAACCAACTGGCCCAGGGTCGGTTTGATTATGCCAATCAACAGCCTTATCCTTATATCGTTTTGGATCAATTTCTCCCCATCTCCGCCGCAAAAAAAGCCATGGCCGCTTTTCCTGCCGTAAAGGACGACGGCTGGATACACTATCTGCACGTCAACGAAAAAAAACACGGCCTCAACAAAATGGATTTGATGCCACCCTACATTCGGAAAGTGATCCAAACTTTAAACCATTCGGACACCGTGGCATTTATTTCCCGCTTGACGGGAATTCCCAATTTATTGGCCGATGATTCGCTCGAAGGCGGCGGCTTACACCAAACCTGCCGTGGCGGATTTTTAAATGTACACGCGGATTTTACGGTGCACCCCCATAAAAGACACTGGCGCAGAAGGGTAAATCTCTTGTTATACCTGAATGAGGGTTGGGAAGAATCTTACAATGGACATCTGGAATTATGGTCCCGCGATATGACCCGGTGCGAAGAAAAAATTGCGCCGCTCTTTAACCGTTGTGTAATTTTTAATACGGACGAAGATTCCTACCACGGCGTTCCCGAGACGATTTTATGCCCCGAGGAGATGACCCGAAAATCTATCGCTTTGTACTATTTTACGGAAGAGGAAAAAGCCCCAGTCTTACGGTCCACCAATTATCAGGCACGGCCGGGTGACGGACTCAAGGCCATTCCGATCTGGATTGACAAACAACTAATTTCCGTTTATACCAGTCTGAAAAGAAAACTGGGACTCAAAGACGATACGATCAGTAAATTACTCAATCGGTTTAACCGCAAAAAATGAAAAACCGATTCGGTCCGTATCCATTCTGGCCCCTGCTTGTTTTAAGTACGCTTTTGTTTATTCCATTTTTAGGAGGCGTAAGACTTTTCGATTGGGACGAAATTAACTTCGCCGAAATCAGCCGGGAGATGCTCGAACTTGGGGACTATTTTCGGGTGTACGTCAACTTCGAGCCCTTCTGGGAAAAACCTCCTTTTTTCTTCTGGTGTCAAACCCTGGCTATGAAAATATTTGGCGTGGGAGCTTTTGCGGCACGCTTACCGAATGCGATCTTTGGATTAATTACGCTCGGCGTTTTGTATAATATTGGTGAACGGTTATACAACCGGCAATTTGGCTTTTTGTGGACCACTGTTTATCTTGGCACGACCTTGCCACATCTCTACTTTCGGTCGGGAATTATTGATCCCGTATTCAACCTTTTTATCTTTTTGGGACTCTATCTTTTCATTCTTTTTTATTGGAAAAAAGACGATCTGGCTTCCTCCGTCAACTTAAATAAAAGCCGTTGGAATTATTTATTCTGGGCCGGTTTTTTTGTGGGAATGGGGGTTCTTACCAAGGGGCAGGTCGCCTACTTGATCGTTTGTCTTTGCTTTTTTATTTACTGGCTATATCAACGGTTTCGAATGTACGTAAACATTCCGGAATTCTTGTTTTTTTCCGTTGCTGCTTCTTTGGTCACCCTGAGTTGGTACGGTATTGAAACACTCTTGCACGGCCCGTGGTTTATTATTGAATTCAACAAATATCAGTTCCGCTTATTCAGTACACCGGACGCCGGACATAAAGGTTTTCCGGGTTATCATTTTGCGGTTTTACTGGTTGGATGTTTTCCTGCGTCCGTTTTTGCCATTCGTTCTTTTTTTAAAATGCCAAAGCCAGCATACGATTTTCAGGAAAATTTTTCTTTGTGGATGAAAATACTTTTTTGGGTCGTTTTGATATTATTTACCATTGTGAAGTCCAAAATTGTCCACTATTCTTCGATGTGTTATTTTCCGTTGAGTTTTCTGGCTACCAAGGTAATTTATGATATTCTTAAAAATAAAATTACGCTCAATCGCTGGATGAAAGCAGGCATTCTATTTTTGGGATCTTTGTTTATTATTGCGGTTATGCTGGCGCCTTTTATTGGTCAAAATCCGGAATGGCTCTACCCCATTCTAAAAAAACCATTCGCCCGCGCCAACCTCGAAGCGACCGTCAGCTGGTCGGCCCTGTCTTTTCTGCCGGGCATCATTTTAGCGATCAGTCTATTTTTGTTTTTAAAATATAGTAAGACGAAAAAAATAGAAAGAAGCATCTACGCCCTGTTCTTAGGAAATGCCTTTTTTATCTTTTTCACCCTCATTTTTTTCATTAATAATATTGAACAATACTCGCAGGCCGCCGCCATGGAATTTTACGAATCCAAAGCCGATCAGGACGTTTACGTAGAACCCTTATTCTTTAAATCTTACGGTCAATTATTCTACGGAAAAAGAAAAAACTTGACCCACCTCCCCGAATACGGAGAAGCGTGGTTACTAAAAGGCCCGATTGACAAAGACGCTTATTTTCTGATAAAAATCCATCGGGTGGAACAGATGAAAGCCTACCCCGACGTCAAAGAAATTGGCCGAAAAAATGGATTTGTTTTCTATCATCGGAAGCGGCCACAATGATCGATCAGGGATCACCGGTACCCATCCGGCATCTTACGTACTTTCGTCAACTGCTCAAAAGCGTAGCCTATCCGTAATAATTTCTCCTCTTCCCACGGTTTTGCAATAAATGTCAAACTGATCGGCTCGCCACTTCCTTTATACCCCATTGGAACGGTTAAACACGGATACTGTGCCATCGCAGCTTGTCCGGCGCTGTAATTATTGATCGACAAAACAGCATTCAGCTTATATTTTTTCATAGGTTTTAAAAAAGCAGTCTGCGCTTTAGCCTTATAGGTTATTTTCAATTTTGCAAATTCAGCCTCCGAAATATCTTCGGCTACAATACCCTCAAAATAACCCTGTCCATAGGGTATTCTACGCAAAGTATCCTGTAAATTATATGCCACCACATCCGCCACTGACCGAACGCTTACCGTTGGCCCCGCAACACTACTCAGATAAACTGGTAAATCCTTTTTCATATCGGCGTTCAGAAAAGTAACAAAATCGGGAAAGTCGACCTCGGCTGGTTTAAACGTAAAAAGTTGAGCACCAGCATCCGCAAGTTTTTCGGTCGTGCTTTTATAAATAGAATCAGAAAGAAAGTCTTCGTTAACACCCAGTCGCAGATTTTTCAAATCCTCCCCTGCAATTTCGTTCCAATGGATGGTTTGATCCGGACGGTCCGAGGAAGCGAAATCCGTTAAATCTTTTCCAAACATAGCTGATAATAAAATTGCATTATCTCTTACATTCCGGGTCATCGGTCCGGGCGTATCGAGGGTGCTCGAAATCGGAACAATACCACTTCGACTTAGTAGCCCAATAGTCGGCTTTAAACCCACCACTGAATTCTGACTGGAAGGCGAAAGAATAGAACCTGCCGTTTCCGTTCCAATGGCCGCCGCCCCGTAATTAGCCGCCATGGTCGTTCCACTGCCCGCACTGGAACCACCCGTTTCAAAAACATGCCGTCCGTAAGGGTTTAAAGTTTGTCCGCCCACCGCGCTGTATCCAACCGGACAGCCCTGACAAAAAAAGTAAGCCCATTCGCTCAGGTTGGCTTTGCCAAGAATAATTCCACCTTTATTTTTTATTTGCTCAATAATAAATGCATCTCCCGTCTGATTGTCTTTTAATACTTCTGCCCCCGCCGTTGTATTCATTCCTTCCGTATTAATATTGTCCTTTACTAAAATGGGCATCCCGAAAATAGGATGATGGTTTTTATTTTTTTCCTGATCGCACTGGCGGGCCAGCGCCACCGCGTTTGGATTAATATCAATAATTGAATGCAAGGTCGTTTCCGGCTTATTTTCAAACTTTAAAATTCGGAATAAATACCATTGAGTCAGTTGTTCGTAAGTCAGCTGACCTTCCGCAATATTTTTCTGGATAGTTAAAATATCCTGTTCCAGAATCAACGGTTTTAATCGGTTATAATCCGCTTCCGAAAAATTATCTAACTGATCCTCCAGTCGCTGCCAAAGTATATTTTTATCCTGAAATTTAGATTGAATAAGTTGATAGCGCATCCGTGGATTTTCGTGTTCCTGGTTCGCCGCCAACTGAGCAGATTCATCGTAAGGAACCCATGGGGGGATTTTCATTTTTTGCGTTGACGTAGAATCTGTCGTATGGTTTTTCGATTGGCAACTCAATAAAAAAAGTAAGGATAATAAGCAACATAAATTTTTCATAGACACTGGATTTTTTGAGTGGTCAAAATAAGAATTACCTACACTAACAAGGTAACAAATGCAAAATTATCTGATTATTATCTCTCTATCCCCCGTTAATTGCTTATTTTTGGCGCGAAATATTTTTTACACGAATCACCTATCACTTGGGTGAAAAACTATCAACATTATTATGGCTCGAAAAAGAATCGCAATTAATGGCTTCGGACGCATTGGCCGACTAACTTTACGAAATTTGCTGGAAGCAAAAGACGTAGAGGTCGTAGCAATTAACGACTTAACCGACAACGCCACGCTCGCTCACTTATTTAAATATGACTCTGCCCAGGGAATGTACGACGGAAAAGTTTCTTCCGACGATAAATCCATAACCATCGGTCGTAAAAAGATCACTGCATTAACCCAGCGGGATCCTTCAAAATTACCCTGGAAAAAAATGAAAGTGGACGTAGTACTGGAATGTACCGGAATTTTCCGCGATAAAGATAAAGCAGGAATGCACCTTAGTGCGGGTGCAAAACGTGTAATTCTTTCTGCTCCGGGTAAAGGCGACGGTATCCAAACAATTGTTTTAGGTGTAAATGACCAGGAAGTTAACAAGAAAAATAAAATCTTTTCTAACGCTTCTTGTACCACCAATTGCCTTGCACCACTTTGTAAAATCATCGATCAGAACTGGGGCTTTAACATGGGCTCTATGACCACGACCCACGCCTATACAGCTGACCAGAATATCCAGGATGCTCCGCACAGCGATCTTCGTCGCGCACGGGCTGCTGGTTTTAATATTGTTCCTACTTCTACCGGTGCGGCATCTGCCGTAGGCAAGGTATATCCAGCAGTAGAGGGTAAGATGTTTGCCATGGCACTTCGTGTACCCGTTATAACGGGTTCTATTGTTGAGCTAAATGTACTGTTAGAAAAAACAGCGACCGTTGATCAGGTTAACAAAAAATTTGCTGCTGCGGCTAAAAAGGAAATGAAAGGAATTTTGGAATATGCCACGGCTCCTTTGGTCAGTTCTGACATAGTTGGTAACAAACACTCTTCTATTTTTGATAGCTCTCTTACGCAAGTAAAAGACAATATGCTAAAAGTAGTAAGCTGGTACGATAACGAGGCAGGGTATTCTGCTCGTCTGTCGGACTTTACCAGAAAAATTGCCAAATTGTAAATATGAATAACGATC
>CALLLR010000267.1 GCA_938008185.1 uncultured Saprospiraceae bacterium | reverse complement strand
ACATCCGAGATCTTAAGATCAACGCCAACGCACTTCCTACTAACGACCTTCAGAAAATTAAAGGTGGACTGAGTGATCCTCCTCCATTCGGTGCTAATATTTGGGATTAGCCCATAATTGATTTGGTTCTTTAATTTATTTCCTCCACCATTTGGTGCTTAAATTTAAGAATAACCCTCAAATTAGCTAGGTAGGTACTTTATATCGCCAGTTGATTAAATTAACAAGTATAGTACTTTGTACAGTGTACTTTAGGTGGCTCCGTGATTTTTTTGTCGCGGGCCACTTACTACACTGGTATTCAGTATTTGGTTTCAATAATTACCTTTATAATCTCAAACGCTTATTTCCCCATATTAAACTCCTTTTGAGTTTTTCTCCAATCGATACTGCTCTATACTTGTAACCAATTCTGCAACCAAATAGTGCCCTTCTTTCTAAAATCCTAAAAACCCAAAATTCAACAAAAAAGAAAAGCCACCTTTTCGTTTTTACTAACGATTTAAAGGTAACTTCCTTTATTATTGTTATAAAAAAATTAATGACGTACATTGTTTGTAGTGGTTCGTACTTTAGCCTTTAGTGCGGACCGCTCTCTTTTTACGCCAGATAGGCGAGTATATGTTTTTCAATCCGGGTCTGAATATTTTCAGTGTCCGCCTTTTCAAATTTCTTTCCGGTCAAAATTTCGTATAGTTCGATATAGCGTTCCGATACCGTCTCAACAAAGGTATCCGGCATTTCCGGCATCTGTTGTCCTTCTTTCCCCTGAAATCCATTGTCCATCAGCCACTCGCGAACAAACTCCTTTGACAATTGCTGCTGACGTTCGCCCGCAGCCTGTCTTTCCGCATATCCATCCTGATAAAAATATCGAGAGCTATCCGGCGTATGTATCTCATCAATCAAATAAATTTTTCCATCTTTCTTACCAAATTCATATTTGGTATCCACCAAAATCAACCCTCGTTTAGCGGCCATCCGTGTCCCTATTTCGAACAATTTTCGGGTATAGGCTTCTAATTGTGCATATTCTGCTTCCGGAATAATTCCCTGTGCAATAATTTCTTCTCGGGAGATATCTTCATCATGTCCCTCCTCTGCCTTGGTCGCTGGAGTAATAATCGGCATTGGAAACGCATCATTTTCACGCATTCCTTCTGGCAATTTTACTCCACAAAGCACCCGATGACCGTCCCGATAAGTCCGCCAGGCGTGTCCCGTACAATAGCCACGAATGACCATTTCCACCTGGTAAGGAGTACAAGCGTGTCCAACCGTTACGTTAGGATCGGGGTGAGCAATTACCCAGTTAGGAACTTCTTCCGCCGTAGCCGAAAGAAAATGCGCGGCAATTTGATTCAACACTTGCCCCTTGTAGGGAATCGGACGAGGTAAAACGTGATCGAAAGAGGAAATCCGATCCGATGCTACCATGACCAACTGGTCAGAAATGGTGTAAACATCCCGTACTTTTCCCCGATAAAAATTGGTTTGTCCGGGAAATTTAAAATTTGTTTTGATCAGCGCGCGATCTTCGATGGAGGACATATTCTTATATTTTTGTAATATTGGTTTGATACACTGTGTTTTACTTAAATATTCACAAATGTAATTACTTTCTGTTTAGAGCTTATCTAAACTTCTTTTTTTATTTCAAAAATAAATTTTGTACCCTCCAAAAAATTTGGACAAACACTTAAAATGAAACTAAGATACATTCTTCTTCTGGCTGGAATCATACTGGGTTGTCAACAACATTCTCCCCGCGCTTTAAAACAGCTGCTGAAACAATTTGAATCAGAGCTACCCCGTGTATTTCCGGACTATGCCGCCGCGATGGGCATGCCACAAGCAACAGATATCCTGATCATTCCCACCAGAGAAGCAGTGAAAAAAAATCTGGATTTTTGTCAGAAATATCTGAAAACCTTTGAGAAATTTGAGCCATTAGACGACCTTACCGAACTTAACGAACAAAGAATTGAAAAAATAGAAATTTTAACTGGAATGATCAAACAAATGACTGGCATTCATTCGCCTTTTAATGATCCGGGATTTTATAATGTTTACCCAGCACTAGCCTGGCGAATTTCAGAAATAAACCAAAATCCAGATTCAACTAATACGAAACTATTAGAGAAGACTTTAAAAAAAGTTCCAGTTTATTTTTCCCACGCAAAGAGCAATCTTGAGGATCCTAATATTCCGAACACTGCCGCTGCGATTGAAATACAAGAAAAGACCATGGAATTTTTAAGAATAACCGTAGTGGAACATATCCGGTCTTTACCTGAAACCGAATATAAAATTAGATTGGAATTAGCGCAGGAGACAGCGCAAATTGCGGTCAAAGATTACTCCGTTTTTTGTAAAAGTATTTTAGTAGAACTAAAGAAGCTGGAGTGAGTCTCCAACTCCTTAATATCCAACCAGTAAAGATATTAGTACATCAAGCACTAAATATATTTGGCCTGATTTCGATCTAATAGTACGTCTTTTAATTCTTTTAAAAGCGAATATTCCTCAGGCATAACTTTTTTAATGGCTTCTTTAACTGCAAAGTAGGTGCCCTGTTCCAGATCCGGAAATTTTTGTTTGATATGATCTTTAACGATCCGAACATCTTCTTTGATAACGCCTCGGATAGAAGGAATCTCGTGCCACTCCCCTTCGATGGCATACACGCGGTGCGTAGCTCCATCTTCGCTTGCCACGGGATCCAGTTCAATCACCTCATCATTATCGGTCAATTCGCAGCCACGACACTGATCTAATACACCCTGTGGAACTTTCCAACCATTTTCTTTAGAATTAACCAGAAAAACTTCTAATCCTTTTTTATTTACTCTGTAAATAATTACTCTCGCATGATCAATGATATCCATACTGTTCGTATTGATTTAATTCCTTTCGGAGGTACGTAAATTTAGCAGTCGAGGTCTAATTGGTATGATGTATTAACAATCATACTTATTAAAGGTTTGATTGGTAAGGGCAAATGTACAAATTCATCTCTATTTTAATAAAAAAAAGCAGAATTGTTTCGTAAACAATGAAAAATCCCGAGTAAAGGTCGCCCTCTACGCAGGAATTCTGTTAATTATTAGCGATTTTCGCTAACTGCACTTATTTTCTTCTCTAAATATCGGTTTTGGATCGTTTAGAATCTTTTTTGTTTGAATTATCATTTGGGATCGGTAGATTTTCGCCAAAATTCTCCATTAATTTTTCCAAATAACCCCAATCCTGTTGAGAAAGCTGATTCATTTGCAATTGCATCATATCAATCAGTGTATTGAAATCGGTGGAATCAGTGGAAAATTGTTCAAATTCTCGAAAATTTTCGGCCAACGGCCTCACCCCATTTTGCAAGAGGGAGTCGGACATCTCCAACGAATTTCCCATTAACTCCTGAAATTCAGTCATTAATTTCTTCATTTCGCGGGTCATTTCCTGGAGTTGATCCTGGAGTTGGTCCGTGTCCGTTTGTGCATTTAGCTGAAACGTGGAACCAGCAAGCACCATTATAATAATCAGTAATCTTTTCATAATTAAAATGATTTCCTTTTAGACGCCATTTAAACGACATGGGTACCTCATTTTGTTGTAGAAAAGATTTAAAATCATGTTAAAATTACTAAACGAAGTCTTTTTCTTCCAGTACTGGTAACGGTACTTCTTTGCGTAGAATTTCCCAGATCGAAAGCGACAAGATTAGTTCTTCATCGGCAGGCTCCATCTGATTAACAAATTCAAAGGCCCGATCAGTACTACTTAGCGGCTGTCCCGCAATGGGTTTTAGCAAACCCGCTACTTCCCGGTCTTTGATAATAATAGGAAGGGTAAGTTCATCATCCGTACGACTGATACGGGCGGTAAGTTGCTTCGTTTCCGGATCCAGTAGTCTACCATCTTTTTGAATCAATCCCAACAGCTGACCATCTACCGAAACAGCTACCGCCTTGTCCCGGATACGGTACTGAAATTCCCGGTCAGCGGTCCGTGCGTAAAGTACTGCATTCTTTTTTTTACCAAAATATTGTTTAAACGAATAAGCGATTAATGGTTCCTGATAAATACTGGTAAGAATACCTTTTGCCGTTTTGACGATTCCTTTCTTAATTTGTTTGTTGATATTATTAAAAGAAAGTAAGTTTAACTCTTCCTTTCTCCATTCTACCAATTCCTCCATCCAGGGCTGGATTTCAGATTTCATTTTTTCTACGTCGGATTGGACCTTTGATTGTCCCGGCGTGAAGTTAGTGAGGATCATATACATCGCAAATATGATCGCAAACGTTACGCCTGTCAAAATCAAAATCGTAATAATAAACATGAACATATTTCCCATAAGATACTATTAAATGCTCGTTGGTTTCAAATTTAGTTTCAGTCCAAATTTAGCCGGATCCGAAAATTGTTTTTTTCTTAACGCTAAACTATTTCTTTCCGCTTTTGATAATATTTTAAAATCGGCGGCTAAAATTGCATCTATTTCTTCGATGATCTTCTCGGCGGACGATCCGTATAATCCCGTCGGAGAATTTAATACATCCTGCAACAATTTCATTTTTAATTTTAAAATTGGATTGCGAAATAATTGTTGTACTTCCATCAATTTTTCCATCCGGGTCAATACCAACAAATGCTTCCCCTCTCCAAGCAAACTATAACCTCCGTAATCCCAAGCCTGTTCAAACCACAACGAATAAAAACCCTCCAGATCCTGACCATTATTGATAAAAGTTATAAACTCAAAAAATGCATCATCTTCGTGGCCGGTTGTCTCTTTTGACCAAACGGACATTTTCCCATAGTCCTGAAATAAGTAATACCGGGTACCTTCTGCGACCATCCCCAACGAAAACCCAGGCATCGCATCTTCTATCCAGGATAAATCCGGTAAATTATCGTGATCTAAAATTTCAATCCTATTCTCCATCGTTTGTACGAGCGAATCGCGCAAAATGGTTCCTCTGATAAAAACGTTTTCGAGATCCCGGGGGTTTTCCACCGAATAAAAATCCGTTCGGTATTGGAGTATTTGTCTGGTTTTTTCCGACCCAAAAAAACTGGATAGTCGTTCTTTTCTTAACACCGAAGCGACCGGTGTATTTTGCGCACCTTCAACTTTCACGGCTCCACCAAATATCCAGCCTTTTGCACCATCAGTCGCCTTTACTTCGACCCAGGGTTCTTCCCGCTGAACACCTCTGATCAATTGACTTGTTTTTAATGGACTGATGTTGCCAGTCGTCTCAAGTTCCGTTCCCTGTTCCAGTTCTTTCACCATAGTCTGGTCCGTCCCCGGCGCGATCCGAAGAGGGAGATTGTCTAGCGTAACCACCATTCGAGTAAGGGTATCCTGCGGTAACAGTTTTACCGTTTTTTCTGAATCACCGTTTGTATTATTTTTGCAATTAAAAAATAAAACTGCGAATATGACAATAAAAGAACCTTTTTTTCTAGTCATAAAAATCAAATCAAGGAAGGTTTTAAAAAGGACTTATAAATGTCTATTTTTGTAATCTTTCTAACCATCAAATTAACAAAAATAATGAAAGAAGTTTATATAGTGGCCGCAAAACGTACCCCGATCGGTAGTTGGGGCGGAACATTAGCTGGATTTTCAGCCGTAGACCTGGGCAGTATGGCCATAAAAGGTGCATTAAAAGCAGGTAAAGTAAAAGGAAAGGACGTGGACGAAGTCTTTATGGGCAACGTCGTTTCGGCCAATTTGGGTCAGGCTCCAGCGCGTCAGGCCGCACTCGCCGCGGGCATTGGCAAAGGAGTACCCTGTACGACCATTAACAAGGTTTGTTCTTCCGGAATGAAAGCGATCATGTTTGGTGCTCAGTCAATTATGCTGGGGCATAGTGAGGTAGTCGTTGCGGGCGGGATGGAAAGTATGTCCAACATTCCTTATTATTTGCCGAAGGCCCGTTGGGGTCACAAATACGGAGCAGGTACCGTTGTGGATGGATTAGAAAAAGACGGATTACGGGATGCTTATGGTCAAATGGCCATGGGTGTTTGTGCGGATGCAACAGCCAAAAAATATAAATTTTCCCGCGAGGCTCAAGATGCTTTTGCGATTCAATCTTATCAGCGCTCTGCCGCTGCGACGGAAAGTGGGATGATGAAAGACGAGATTATTCCCGTCACTATTCCGCAACGCAAAGGAGATCCGATCGTGATGACCGAAGACGAAGAATTCAGAAAAGTAAAATTTGAAAAAATTCCACACCTACGCGCAGCGTTTACCAAAGACGGAACCGTCACTGCTGCCAACGCTTCTACCATCAATGATGGCGCCGCCGCCGTGGTACTGATGAGTGGAGAAAAAATGAAAAAATTAAAACTCAAACCAATCGCCCGGATCGTAGCTTTTGCCGATGCGGCCCGAGAACCGGAATGGTTTACCATCGCTCCTCCTCTAGCCGCTAAAAAAGTACTGAAAATGGCTGGACTGCGTAAAACACAGATCGACTATTTTGAAGTAAATGAGGCATTTGCTAATGTCACCATGGCATTTAACCACGAACTAAAAATCAAGGATAAAATTGTCAACGTGTTCGGTGGTGGTGTTTCTCTGGGGCATCCACTAGGGGCAAGTGGCGCAAGAATTTTGGTGACCCTGACTAATGTTCTACAAAAGAAAGATGGAAAATACGGACTGGCCGCCCTTTGTAATGGTGGTGGTGGTGCGTCGGCAATGATTATTGAAAAAATGTGATTTTGATGTGTGATTGGTGGATCAGTATTGTTTTATAACAAAAGATTTTTTTTGCGAATCAGGCTTATATTTTTATACTCTTGCAGAAATTCTCTATTTATTAAAACGGAATTTTTCTTATGTAAAAAATATTCTAAATACTCAATCAACTAGTTACCAATTAACCGATCCACCAATCACTGATTAACTAATCACCAATACTAATTCAAATATTTCCGAACGTGTTCCAGCATAATTTCAGGTGGGACGTCTTTGTTGAGATAGATTTTCAGAACAGCGATGAGATCCATCACCATATTGTGGTTAAAGCCTAGTTTAAGACCAATTTTATAACACATCTCTTCTTCCGAAGACAAGATTTTTCCGTCGGCCCGCATTAGAAAAATCATGTAATAAAGAATGGTCATTCGCTCGTGTTCGTCTTTAGGAACGTGGAAAGGATATTTCTCGGGAGCTTTTCGAACCATCTCAATGGCGTCCGTATCCAGGTCCATTTGCCTGGCAATCTCCTGTATATATTTTTCCTCCGTCTGATCAAGGTGCTCATCGATTCCTGCCATTTCTAGTAGCAAGGCGATAATTGCCTGTTTTTTTTCTTTAGTAAATGAAAATGGACCCCGCATCATGTGTTAATTAGAATTTCTGCATAGGATTAATTACTATACGACAAGTATATTTCTAAAACCGTTCCAAGCTGAAAAATACATTAGTTTTTACGGATTCAACTTATAAAACTGGTAAAATTATAGGGAGTGAACTGAAATGATAGGTGTACATCCTATCTGGACGAGACGTCCAAGCGGTCCAAAATAAAAATATTAGCGTTAAAGAGAAAATTGTGATTGTCATTGAGGTTACCATTGAAGTTCCTTTCACTTCCCTTTTCCCTGAAAGAGCACTAATACCGTATAAATCATTATTTTAAAATCCAGTGCCAATGACATATTTTCAATATAAAGAATATCGAAGCGTAATCGCTGTAACATCTGCTGGACATTGGAAGCATAGCCGTATTTTACTTGCCCCCAGGAAGTAATTCCCGGACGTACGCGCAGCAACTGACGGTATTGCGGCGCTTTTTCCATAATCTTATCGATAAAAAATTGTCGTTCCGGCCGTGGGCCCACCAACGACATATCTCCCTTAATAACATTCCAAAATTGCGGCAATTCGTCCAGTCTCCATTTGCGCATCACTCTTCCCCATGGCGTAATTCTTGGATCATGATCTTTCGATAGTTGTGGCCCAGCATCTTCGGCATTGGTATACATCGACCGAAATTTGTAAATAAAAAACGGTTTTCCAAAACGACCGATACGTTCCTGTTTATAAAAAACAGGCCCTTTGGAAGATGCTCTTACTCTCAAAAGAATAAAAAGGTAGACCGGAGCCAATAATATTAAGACAAACAAACTAACGGATAAATCCAGTCCTCGCTTTACAATTCTTTCCCAGGGTCTCATAAGTCCCCGTTGAATTTCGATTAGTGCCACACCAAAAACGTGATTCATTTTTACACTACCCAGCATAATATCGTACATATCCGGGATGATTTTGATCAGCACTTCCTCTTCCAGATTAAATAAGGTATTGAGGATGTCTTTAATTCTATTATGTTCAGAGGTCTCGATAGCGATGATGACTTCTTCTACCTCTTTTTCTTGAATGACCTGTTCTATATTTTTTATTTTCCCCAGACCAGTTAGGTTCGCTCCCAGTTCATTTTTAGAACCGCCGTTGGTATCAATGTAGCCAACAAAATCATTCCCAAGTCCTTCATTTCTAGCCGTTAGTTCTTCGTACAAATCTTTGGCTTTCTGATCTCCACCAATGAGTAATGTTTTATAGCTGACCTTACCTGATTTTACGCGATGCTTCGCTTGGGTCAATAAGATCGTCCGTGAGATGGCCGTCAACAAAAAATGGCTGATAAAAAGAAAGAAAAATGAAGCGTAGTAGGTTTGGTATCCATTAACAAAATCATCGAGAATCAGGGTAAAGAATAAAAGCACTACTCCGATAAAACTAAGCAAAAAGGTTCGAGCCAAGGTGCTAAGCCGGGACATCCGATAGAGGTCGTTATACTTGTCAAACAAACTGTAAAAAAGCAACCAGCAAATCGGAATCAACAGTATTCCATACCAAAAATTAGCATCGGAAAGAATATCCCAGTTGACGGAAACATTTTCAATTCTTTTTCTAAATAAAAAGAAACCCGCCCAGGCGATCATCGCCATCAGGTAATCTGCCAAAGCATACCAGAAAATAACCGCTTTCTTTTGCCGATTCATAGTCTATCGGAATTGTACCATTTTGATATTATCCAGATAGATATTTGCCTGATTTTCTGCTCCACCAATCAGATCACTGATAATCACCAATCGCCACCCGGATAATTGATCAGACACAGAAAAAAGGTCAATCATTTCATCCGTAAAGTCAAAATAGATTTTATTCCATTCCTCGTTTGGGTTTACTCCCTTGTCGATTAGAGAATAAATAATTCGCCCCTGCGAATCGTAGCCAATGACCCCAACCAAAAAGCTGACGTCTGTTTTATAATTCAGCTCTAAAAATGTAGACGAGCTACTAGCTATTGGTAATTCAGTAATCAGATTTGATCCTAATTCCATCTGAGCATCTCCACTTTCCAGTGCGATTATTCCGGAGCCGTCCCCTTCAAAAACTTCCTGATTGGTCACCTCAATAGTCGTCGCCGGATCACCATCCAGATCAATCCCAAAAGTCAACGTGCCATCTTCAAAGCCTTCCTGAGGTGCAAAAAAGAATCTTGCATTGTCAATGTATTCAATTACGGGCATGATCGTGTCTACGTTGCCTGGCACGAAATCCAGGGTGGTCTGAAAACTTCGATAAAAAGGATAAATATCTGTAATATCACCCAGACCATTTGTCCGAATCGCCGGAAAAATCTGAACCTCCTGAGTGTTCTCCATCAGCACCGGAACGGTGGCTGGTAAAGTAAAGATGCCGATTAGCTCATTGGCCACGAAAACATGCGCTTCGGTGATTTTATGGCTATTGGTACCTTCGGATTCAACGTCTGTATTAAGAGTAAAACCTGGAATAAATATATATGCAGGGATGGCTTCCTCCTTGTTGATAATATCACAACTGGTGATCGAAAATAATATTCCGGTAAATAAAACAATTAATGTACGCATTCTCATAGTTTTGTAGTGAAAACCCTGGTAGTCACTAAACGTGTTCTCCGGGGGTAATTTTTCGGGCGTCAATATCCGCCATAATCTGATGGGCAATTTTGAGTGCCCGGTATCCATCGTGTAAAGAAACCCGGGTTGGCTGATCCTCCTGAATGGATAGTATGAGGGCTTCCAGCTCCGATTGAATTGCATTTATTTCTACAATATCAGGCATTTCAACGTGAATCAGTTTTGTTCCCTGATCTGTTTCTAATTCAAAAACGGGTAAATCAGGAGAAATGTCCACTGAACCTTTGTCATATAAACGCACAATTTGGGCTTCTTTGTCTAAAAAATCCAAACTTATATAAGCATCCTTCTGAAAAAAACGCAGTTTACGCATTTTTTTGAGGGAAATTCGGCTGGCGGTTAGATTGGCTACGCAACCATTTTTAAATTCTATTCGAGCATTTGCAATATCGAGGGTATTCGATACCACCGCTACCCCACTGGCATTAATTTGTTTAACTGGCGAATCTACAATACTTAAAATAATATCAATATCGTGAATCATCAGGTCTAAAATAACGGACACGTCCGTCCCTCTCGGATTGAAAGTCGCCAGGCGATGTCCTTCAATAAACATTGGAGAAAGTACCATATCCTTGAGGGTCAAAAAAGCTGGATTAAATCGCTCAACGTGTCCAATCTGAACTTTTACGTTGGTTTTTCGCGACATCGTCAGCAATACCGCCGCCTCCGCTTCGGTCTGGACCACTGGTTTTTCGATAAAAAGATGTTTATTTTTTTGCAGGGCCACCTTCGCCAGCTGAAAGTGAGTCGTGGTGGGACTGACAATATCCACGATATCTACCGCATCCATTAACGCCTCCGGGTCGGTAAATCTCAGAGTTCCGTATTTGGTCGTCACCTCTTTACTCCTTTCTTCATCCGGATCATAAAATCCTACCAGCGTTAACTCCGCAATATTATGAATACACTTTAAATGTATCTCTCCCAGGTGGCCTACGCCGAATAATCCTATTTTTAGCATATCTGGTATTTAAAAACCAGTAGCAAAATTAACAAAATAGAGAAGTAAATCACGGCGTTAGTCAATAAAACTCCAGGAAGGATGAAAGAACTGGGATAAAACGGCGTTTAAAACTCTACGACATAACTCCGGATCTTCTGCCTCGATCAGCTTCAAAATAATGGCCTCCATACACTCACTAACTTATTGCTCGAGACAATAGTACACTATGTACTAGCAAAAAAATACCCTCCTTCAACTTAACGTTAAAAGAGGGCAATTTATATTTTTTATTATTTAGAATCTTATCGCAATAGCGAAACATCTCCCGCAAAATTCTTTGTGGTACCATCTTCAAATAATACATCTACCGAGTAAATATAAACCCCCGTACTAGCCAGACGTCCCCGAATCTCCCCATTCCAGCCAAAATTCTGTCGGAGTGGATCAATATCCAGTTCTTCGTATAACTGACCACCCCATCTGGAAAAGACTCGAACGGCTAAAATTTTATCAACTCCTGGTCCTGTATACACCTTAAAACGATCATTTTCACCATCTCCGTTGGGAGAGAAGGCATTGGGAATATAAACAGGTAGTGTTTTTTCAACAAAAACAGTTACCATACCTTCCCCTTGACAGCCAATTTCGTTTTCTGCATTAACAAAATAAGTAGTGGTTTGCCACGGGCGTACATAAGTAAGAAACGTATTTGAGTCTGGTGGCGCGACCGAAGAATTAGTTGTCCAGACAATACTATTTACCGCCTGATTAAACCCGGTGATTAGTTCTACACTATCACCAAAATTCAGATATTGATCCGGCCCTAAGTCCACAATAAGTTCTTCCGGCTGATTAACAATTACGGTATCTTCCGCAATACATCCGTTGGCATCGGTAATCATTGCAATGTAGGTACCTGCAGTCATCCCAAAAAAGTCATTGGCAATATAAGAAGTACGAACATCGAAATCATACAGGTAATCTCCAGCACCTCCTTGTGGATTGACAAAAGATACCGCCCCATCGTTCCCGCCAAAACAAGATACATCAGTAATGATGTACTCAGCCGTAATCGAGTCTGGCTGTGATAAGAAAATTGAATCTGTAGAGATACATTCATTTCCATCCGTCATTGTAACGTGGTACCAGCCAGTTTCTAATCCGGCTGTTTCTGTACCAGAGTCTCCATTACTCCATTCGTAGGTGTAAGGTGCGATTCCATTTTCCGGTTGTACAGACAAAGCACCGTTGGCTTCACCGGCACAACTTATTTCATTGAAAATACTAATATCCGGTAAAATATCCGGTGTACACTTACAAAGTACGACATCAGAATAAATCACCGGTGAGCAAAGTGTACCGTCGTTTATTTCAAAATAGTAGGTATCCCCACTAGTCAGCGGATCACTCGTAAATAAATTCCCCGTTAATCTTCCAGGAGATCCCATCACGAGGTAAAGCAATGGATTTCCACCCGTTATTTCAAAACTAACCGTATAAGCAGTACCTTCTTCGTTACATGTTGTGATGAAGTTAAGCGTATCAGGTCGTTCTACTACGTTGACTATAATCGACTGTACTCCATCAAACACATTCCCAACACAATTAGGAGCATTGGTTGTTTGAATACTGACCAGACTATAGGTAGTCGTATCGTCTGGCATCACGGGAATCGTATGACCATTGTCAATCCCGGTAAGGTCAAAACTGGTAGTTCCATCCGTGTAAGTTACGTCGAAAGGTCCGACACCATCTATTTCAAAACTAATTTCGTGGCCATTCCCCGCACAAATGGTACTGTCTCCAACAATATTAATCAAAGGAATCGGCGTAAAAATAACTGGCTGACCGACAGCCACCTGTAAACAAGGATTTATGGTTCGATTCAGAATCGGTACCCCTGAACCATCATCGTCTCCCGCAACGGCAGAGATATAATAAGTTTGTCCATAATCCAGCAGGTTATTATAACTAAATTCCGGTACCGTATTTACCAGTAATATATTTCCTAACTGATTGGTATTGCCATCGTGTAAAACGAAAGCAAAAGCATCATTGCCATCCAACATCGGTGTTCCTCCGTACGTGCCAATAGCCACTGTTCCATCACAAACGCTGATCGTATCCCGATCCATCGCCACCGTCTCGGTCGTACAATCACAGATATGAATTCCATCTACGACAAATGGATTACAATTATTAACGTCATTTATTTCAAAGCTGTAAGAAGTACCACTCGCCATAAAATCACTGGTAAAAATATTGGTAGCAGCATCATAAGTACCGGGGCCCGTTACCGTATAAGTAGCTGGATCGCCTAATGCAATGGAAAAGCTAATCTGGTATTCGGTATTGGTATTATTACAAACAGTTTGAACGTTTTCCGCTACCGGACTTTCACTAATATTCACCTGTGCGATTCCCGTTCCGGTACCAGCACAAGCAGCACCCGTATTATCTGTAATAGATACTATTGAAAAGGTGGTATTAATTAACGGACTGACTGCCGCCGTCGCATTATCGGTAATATTATCTAAAGTATAATTATTGATTCCATCGCTATAAATCACATCAAATGGACTGGTACCTTCGGTAAAATTAAAGGTAAGAATAGCATTTTCTCCCTGACAAATATTTTCCATTCCACCGATTGATCCTACTGGAGTTGCGTGGAAAGTAAGTGGAACACCAGGACTAATTGTCGTACATACATGTCCCAAATCAATGCTTCCTGAACCATTATCTGGTCCGGCAATCGGAGAAATATAATAAGTTACTCCGGTCATCATACCGGGCAAAAAGTTAAAATTACCGTCGGTATTTATCTCTAAAATATCGCCTAAGGTTCCCCCCGCATTATCGTGCAGGACAAATCCTAAAATATCGTTGACCACCAAAACTTCGTCGTTATTATGCAAGCTAAATACCGCAACGGGTGTTCCTTCACAAACTTCGATTGGACTCGATAAATCCATTGTTCCAGCCTCTGTACTACAACCACAATTTCGTACCCCCGATACTTCTACGGAAGGACATCCGCTATTATCTGAAACGGTAAAACTGTAAGCGACACTATTATTTATAAAATCACTGGTATAAATATTCCCCGTCAGGGTACCATTACCAGTAACATTATAAGTTGTCGGATCACCTCCTGTAATTTCAAAACTGACCGTATATCCAGTCACGCTGACATCACAGACTTCGTTTACGTTGATCGCCGCCAAAGTTGGATAATGCGTAATTGTCGCACTACCATTTACTGTTCCCGTACAAGTATTGTTGTCTTCAACAGATACCAACGTAAAATTTTTCGTCTCTGTAATATTTATATTTTCAGTATGACCATCACTGATTCCCGTAAGGGTAAAATCATTAGTACCATCCGAATAGATAACATCATAAGGTCCATTACCCGTAAAGTCAAAAGTCAGATCTACTGCATTATCTCCGCAGATGGTTTGACCTCCGCTGATGGTCGCCGTTGGCACGGTATGTACCTGAATCTCAGCGGGATTTCCGACAATATTCCCCGGACAACCCGTGGCGTCCGTTAGCGAAACAATCGAATAAGTTGTATTTGCATTGACGGTCACCAACTCGGTGGTTCCGTCCATGATTCCAGTTAAGGTAGTATTGGTTGTTCCGTCCGAAAAGACGAGGTTAAAAGGTGCAGTACCATTTAAATCGAAAAATAAGGAAGCTTCATCACCCGGACAAACGGGTCCGTTACCATCGATTTCACCGACTGGATTGCTAGTTGCCGTTACGGTAATGGTAACAATTTGCTCACATCCTCCCGGAGACTCTACCCGGAGGCAGTAATCACCCGGAGTAGAAACGACGGTATTGGTCAGCTTCAGAGTATTGAGTCCAAGGCTGGCAAAAGTACAATTATCATAATAATCTCTGACTACTAAATTAGCATTATTGGCATCCACGAATGATATGGTATCTAAATCTACGGAACCTCCCGTACAAATAAACGGCTGGTGGATAATCGTAAGATTTGGTCTTGGTTCAATCGTGACCTCAATCGGATCTACATCAAAACAACCATTGGCTGTTTCAAATCTTAACCAATAAGTGCCTCCTGTAGAAACGACGGGAGAGCTAAGCTCGTCGGTCATATTGACCGCGTCAAGGCTATCTGTATAAAAAGTTTTTGTACCTGGTCCCCAGCCCATTTCATTTACAGCTACCTGAGCATCCAGATCAATCATATTCGGCTGACAAACGGGCGATGGATTTCTAACCTCTACATCTACGTGTTCAATATCTACAAAGACAGAAGCGACATCGTAACAGTTCATACTCGTTTGTACCCGGATATAATAAGTTCCGGTGGTATCGACCAAAGGCGGATTGATGACCGGCCATCCATTGTCGGCTGCTGCCTGAGTGGCGTGGTAACTAATCGCACCTACTGACCCATTAATATTAAGTGGGATAGCAGATAAACTTACTATATCAGGTGCACAAGATACCGCAGGGTCCATTACGGTCACTTCCGTATTAGGACTCGTGGTAACATTAATACAATCTTGGGGGCCGGCGCCGCAATCATTGGCTACACTTACACAAAGCTGGCCGCCACTAGTTCCCCAGTCAATGCTTACTTCGTTTTCATCCGTCGCACTGGTGATGGTACCATCTCCACCGGTTAAAGTCCAATTATAGATAGTAGCATTCGGGCTATTTACCTGATAGGTTACATCTGTTGAATTTTCACAAACTGGATTATCACCATCAATAGTTGCCGTCATAGGTGCTGTAGGTAATACCGTAATTTCAACAGATCCGGTAATGGGTTGCGTACCTCCGGTAATAGTAACGGTATAATTGGTAGTAACGGTGGGCGAAGCTGTAGGGTTTGGAGACGTTGGATCATCCAATCCTACAGTTGGAGACCAGCTGTAAGAATAAGGTCCAAACCCAACCGCAAGAGCCTGAAGCTGCGTACTTTCTCCGTTACAAATTATGTCGTCATTGGTCGTTACCGATGCATCACCGACACCACTTAAAATCGTAATTCTATAATCACAGATATCTCCGTTCCAACCGTCTATATGGATATAATAGATTTGGCCAATAATAAAATCATCCGCTGACCAGCTAGAAACCACTGGAGAACCAGGGTTTAAGCAGTCTGCATTGGGGACCGTAAAGTTTACACAATCATTGGTGGTAAAGATATGAGCTTGAATACCACCGAACATACCAGAACCATTCGAAGCACAGTTATACCCCTCGATTTCCATTTCTACCAGATTGCTGGAAGGTACGAAAGCAATCCAGGCATTATTTTCAATATTTGCACAAAATTCGTCAATGCTACCCGGTTGAGCATTATAGCCACCGGTATTTCCACAATAACCATTTAACTCATTAGATGACATTAAAACCGCTTCACAACAGGCGTTCCCCGCTATAAAATTTCCTTCACAGGCCGCAGGATTAACCGCAGAAGACGCTTCGTTTCCATAGGCACAGATACTGTACGCTCCATTATTATTATTTCCATTTTCCCATACTCTAACCCAATAGGTTTGTCCTAGATTTTCAAAGTTACATCCATCGGTAATCCTAAGCAGGGCATTGTTTCCTCCCCCACTATTATCATCACAACTTAACAGTGTAAGGTTTCCGCAATCATCTCCGCTATAAACCGCTAAAGCCCCGTCAAAGGCACTGATAGAAGTCAGTTCAACGACAACTTCCAGTCCGTTATTAGGCATAATGATATTGTACCAGTTGTCTCCTCCCTGATAATCCCCACAAGGTGGATCGGGAACCCCTACCGTAGCAGTAGCAGTAAGATTTGTTGCTGCTGACGGGATACAAGTTGTACCAGAGATCGGCAAATTAACCGAAGTACAAGGATCATCCTGCGACCAACCGTTTGTGCTGAAGACCAGTAGAAAGAACAAAAAGAAAAGGGATAAACCTTTCCCGAATGGAAAATTAAGTTGACTCATATTAGCGCATGTTTAACCCGTATGTCATAGATTTACGGTGGAGATAAGCGGGAGTTTTAATCTCCCCGGAACCACTTTTTTCTCCTCTTTTTAGATATTATCAAGTACTATTAAGTCGTTATAGGTGCTTAATAAGAACTGACACAGAGTGTTAAAGCAAAAGTTCTGCCACTTTGAATAGGGCTTTTTCTTATATTTACTTTTAATTTGGAAAAAAATTTGCAGGTAGATATGTGGATTAAACACAACAAATTATTATGGATAAGATTATTATGCTTGTTTTGGTTGGAATGGCCAGTCTTTATTTTGTCAAAACAGATCAAAATAATATTTTGGAAGATAAAAAAGTGAATCGTGTTGGTTTAAGTCGGCAAGCAATAGATCAGGAATTGGAAGGATATGGCAAACTAATCTATCGAACTAAGGCAGATACCAGCGTGGCGGAGATGTTTCCCACTATTCCCGAAAACAGATATCCTGTTATTTTCAGAGAATATCCTGAATTCATTAGTGACGGTTTTGATTTTCCAGTGGGAGTGCCCAATGGCAGTGATTATTACAAAGCACAAAATTTTGGTGATAACAAACACCTAGGTGAAGACTGGAACGGTAGGGGAGGCGGAAATACGGACTTGGGAGATCCCGTTTATAGTGTTGGAAACGGGTTGGTTACATTCTCAAAAGATGTTTGCTGTGGCTGGGGGCAAGTAGTTCGTATTGTCCATTACTTACCTAACGACCCCGAGAATTCGTATGTGGAGTCAATCTATGCACATTTGCACACGATGGATATTACGGCTGGTTCTTTGGTTAAAAGAGGTCAGCGGATTGGAACGATTGGTAATGCTAATGGTCGTTACAATGCACATTTGCATCTTGAAATGAGAAATTTCATCAACATGTCTTTGGGGCCAGGTTATGGAGACGACCATTTTGGATATCTGATTCCAACTGAATTTATCAGGCTGCATCGTCCTCGCTAAACCTTTTCAGAAAAAACATGAGTCATCCCGGATTTCATTATTAATATTTAAGGTGGTAATTTCACCCTTGAAAACAGCTTGTTAGCCCTCTTTTTACGTAAAAAGAGGGCTACAAGCCAACTGGCTATCACCTTTAAATAAATAATTCGGGATGACTCATGTTTAGCGTAGTTATTTCAGAATTACAGTTGTCTATTAGGATTTATATTCTATATACAACGACCATCATCCCTGGTTGTCGGACAGACACATCAGCATAAAGTCTATTTTTCAATCACTATTCTTCGGTAGCCAATTGCATCTATCGCACGTAATTGCACAATGTAAGTACCCGCGGCAAAATGCGTCCAGTCATACTCTCGGGTTAATCTGCCATTAAAATCTTCTTTTTCTGAATATAATATTCTACCCAGTACATCTATCAATCTAATCTCCAGATTTATGGTTGGCTCACCTTCTAAATTAATTATCACGTTACCAGATCCCGGATTAGGATAAACTTCAAAAAGAGCAATCTTATTTTCATCAATAATATTCGTAACCGAAATCAGTACTTCCTGGGTAGTTGTCACCATACCACAAAGACCTACCGCAGTGAGTGAAACCGTATAAGTACCATTTTCGGCGTATACGTGCGTTGGATTAACTTCCATACTAGTCGTTCCGTCACCAAAACTCCAAACGAACCCGGTCGCATTCGTTGAATTGTTTACAATAGAAATTTCGTCACCTACATTTGTTAATTCAAAATCCGCAACCGTTTCCGCAAACACTTCAATATATTCAATCTGAGTTAGCGTATTTGATCCACTGGCATTACCTACCGTTAATACGACCGTGTAAGTTCCTGGCGTATCGTACACAACTGTTGGATTTTGTTCTGTCGAAGCAGCGGGCGTACCTCCTTCAAAACTCCACTCCCAAGAGGTAGCGCTCTCGGAAGACTCATCCTGAAATTCAACCGTTAACGGTGCACAACCTGATCGGGTCGCCGCCGTAAAATCTGCCTGCGGTATAGATACGATTGTCACAGTTACCACTCCCGTAGAAATTGTTCCACATTCGTTTTCTGCCGTTAGAATAACATCATACTCTCCGTCCATTGAAAAAATATAAACAGGATTCATCTCGGTGCTAGTACTCCCATCGCCAAAATCCCAAACAAATTGATCTCCATTAATCGTAGTATTGGTAAAAATAACCTGAGTTCCATTTATATCTGTAAAAAATCCTGGTGTTGGTAATGGGGCAACATTTACAAAATCTGTTGCCGTAACAGTTGTTTCTCCATTGCTATTGGACGCAATCAAAGTCACCGTATAGGTACCCGCTGTTTCATAAACTACCGTCGGATTTTGTTCTGTAGAAGTTGAAGGGATTCCGCCAGGGAAACTCCACGACCAGGATATTGTATTCTCCGTCGATTGATCTATAAAACTAACGGTCAAAGGTCCACAACCATCTTTGTTTTCAGCAGTAAAAGCAGCCTGAGGAATAGAAGACGTCGTGATAATTTGTTCCGTCGTTTCTGAGCCACAATTATTCGTCGCCGTCAATATCACCGTGTACTCGCCATCGTCCGGGTAGGTATGGGTTGGATTCTCTTCCGTGCTACCCGTACCGTCGCCAAACTCCCAGCTATAACTCGTCGCATTGGTGGACGTGTTCGTAAACGTTATTGTATTTTCGTCAGAACTGGTCGTAAAATCAGGATCGGCCAGCGGTGCTACTGTTATATAATCTGTTTCGGTTACCGTACTGTTTCCAAATCCGTTACTCGCAATTAAAGTAACTGAGTAACTACCCGCATTCGGGTATGTTACTGTTGGATTTTGAGCCGTAGATGTTGAGGGGGTTCCGCCGGGGAAACTCCACGACCAAGAACTTGCACTAACCGATTGATCAACAAAGTTTACCGTTAGTGGAGTACAACCATTGACAACATCTGATCCAAAAGCAGCCTGTGGGGCCACTATCAGAGAAACAGTCTGGGTAGTTGATTCCATTCCACAATCATTGAGAGCAGTCAGCATTACATCATAATTTCCACCTTGCGTATATGTATGAGTCGGGTTTACGTCTGTGCTGGTATTTCCATCACCAAAATCCCAGCTGTAGCTAATGGCATTAGTAGAACTATTAACAAAACTTACTTCGAGACCATTTGTACTAAAAAGAAAATCAACATCAGGAAGGCCATCAACCGTTATGTAATTAGTAATGGTATAAGAATCCGATCCGCTCAAATTAAAGACATCTAAGGTGACCGAGAAGGAACCAGGAACCGGAAATTCTACGGTCGGGTTCTGGAATTCTGAAGTAGCAGGAATTCCCTGTTCAAAAGTCCAGAACCAATCTTCGGGTATATTGGTGGAAAGATCTGTAAAGTCCACTACTAGTGGAGCACAACCCGATGTCGGGGTGCCCATAAAATCAGCCGTTGGAGGCAAAACCACCTGGATTGTCCGATTAGTCGTTACTTGTCCACAAATACTGGAAACGGTAAGAACTACATCGTAAAATCCACTTTGAAAATATATATGAGTAGGTTCAAATTCCGTGCTGTTATTCCCATCACCAAAGTCCCAAAAATAAGAAGTTCCGTTTTGTGAAGTGTTAAGAAAATCCACCGTTCCCAGGTTAATAGATGCTTCAAAATCTGCGAATGGCAGAGGTGATACATTTATAAAATTATTTTCCGTCTTAGTGTCTGTCCCTCCAGCATTACTTACTTCTAGTGTTACCGAATAAGTACCAGCAGCATTGTAAGTAACGGTTGGATTGGGAACAGAAGAAGTAGCCGGATCTCCTCCCGGAAAAGTCCAGTCCCAGGAATCAGGATTGTTAGATGAGTCGTCCGTAAATTGAACTACTACCGGCGTACAGCCGTCGATTGGGGTAGCGGAAAAATCAGCTATTGGAGGCGGAGTACTGCCTTGACAAGCAGACAGACATCCTCCAACAAGTGCTCCCGAAAAACTGTTGATTGCGTTGGTAGATTGAGTAGACCAGCAAGTAGCGTTATTAACGGAAGGAGACATGATACAAGTATTGTTATTATCGTGAAAGGAGTTGAAGTTATGTCCTAGTTCGTGAGCGGTTAATACTCTTAGTGATTGCGCATTATTTGAAAAATCCTGAAGGCAGTGATAGCGATTATTGCCACAAACTGCTCCAACCCACGCAATACCAATTGTTGATCCGTTGAAATTTCTGTTGGTCCAGTGCTGTGCTACGTCGTAGGGTACACTAAAACCGCCACCGTTTCCCCAGGCTGTAAAATCATCCAATAATACCCCCGCGCTAGTAGAACTGGTCCAAGGATCGCAGGTGCTACAATTGGACACAAAATTTTCCACAATAACAAAATTCAAATTATTGGTAAATTCATCATCGTAGTTCGTCTGAACATTGTTCATCACTCCGATATTGTGGTTCTGAACATTAACAATCGAATTCCCATATTTTGTATACATAGAAAAATCACTGGCAATAGCTATCTCCACATCAAAACAAGGTCCCATAGCAGAAAGGGTATTTTCATTATGCTTCTTTTTTCCTACCGCCTCCATTTGTTCTTTTCGCTGTTGTGCTTCGGTTACCCCACAAGTTTTTCCGGAGGTTGGGATAACATCTGCTTCCTGATAAACGACAAACTGATCTACTGCCGCATTATCTATAAAGTAAGACAATGGCTCAATATAATAAGTGGTACTATTTGTTTGAACCAGTCCGTAGAAAAATCCGGGAGCAATGGTAAGACGAACATCAGACCCTTCAACGTTGGCCAGTTGACCACGATAAGTGATATTTTCTCCTTTGTTGAATTCTTTAGTTCCATTGGAAGTAGCGGCTCTTAAACGATACTGATCGCTCCGAATATCGTAGGCTTGAAGTTGTATGTTCCAGTTTATATCCTGATTATTATTTAACATAAAATCAGAACGATCCGCAGTGCTTACGTGACGATGAATTGCCTCAATGGGTAGACGTTGCAATTGATAATTATAAAACTGTTTTTGGAGAACTTCTTGAACGTCTTTTTTGACAATAGAATTGGCCTGAAAGGCTGGAGACTGAGCACTTACCACAATAGAAAGCAATAATAGTGTCCAGCTAAGGAAATACTTAAGCATGTAATTGATTTAGTTATTTCAGAAAATGTCGAGAGAAGGTGATGATTTCATCCTAAAATAGATAAGTAAAGATACTATAAGGTAATCATAATATGAAATGCTTACGAACCGTTAATTTTGATTATGTCATTCATTAGCTAATTTAATACGCTTTGTCACATTGAAGTGGTTGGCACTAGACATTTACCTCAAAAAATTGTAATTTTGGCTTGGATTTTTCTGTAAAACATTTGAGAAACGAATCTATTTCCGGCCCACCCCACAAGATTTCTTAGAAACAGGTATTAAATCTATATTTTATCTCTATTCGATATATTTTCAAAAAAGCGTATTTTAAATAAAAAAAAGATGAACCGCATTATATTTATTATAAGTGTTTTATGTTTGTTTACCACCAGCTCTTGTTACAAGGATTTCGGGGACTCAAGCGCCAATAATCCCTGGAATAAAATTGATTTTACAACCTTGGGAGCGATCAGGACGATGCATGCGGCCCCTGTGGAAGTACTGGCCATTACCGACCAGGAGTTTTTCAGAATTGATTCAGATAATGAAGTAATCGAAGAACGTCCAATTGGTCTGGCGGCAGATTATTTTGGCAGACCTGCTTTGGGAGACTGGGTATTTGCGCGTTTTGTAGAAAAAAATACCAAGAACGTAGCCGAACTTCATCTGGCAAGAAACTCTAATCAGATTTTTGATCTGGTCGTCAATGACATTCAGGTACCTGCTGGTACTACTATCAGTTTAGAAGGAACTGCGGCAAAGAATGTAGGTACTTTCAATGACGACTCCTCTCAATTAGCATTTGCCGTTGAGTTGAACCGAACGCAAGGTAGTAATTTTGGGATCGTCATTGTAGACATTACCCTTAGCGGAACCAAGGAAGAATTTGTTTCTGTAGAAGTTATAAAGGTAGTAGATATTCCAGAGATGCGTTCAAATGCCCAACGAATGAGTAGTATTTCGTTTATTGGTGGTGCTTATTATGTCACCTCTAAAGATGGTGGATTTCGTGTAACCGCCAACGGAAATTACCAACAGGTAGTTAGTGGCTGGACGTTGGATACATTCGATAAAGAAGGAACGATTTATATGACTTCCTTTCAATCGTTTGATTTTTTCAAATCAGAGAATAACGGAGTTACTTTCGAACGAGTAGGAACTACTTCTCCCGCCAAGTATGTTTTTAAGGCCGATGATCAGTATTTCAGTCACGAAAACCGGGGTTTTGAATTTGAGCTTCTGGATGACACCTTTGAAGATCTTCGGGATATTGTCTATAATCAAGCGATTCAGAACAAAAGTGATGGTGACGCTTTTTGGAATATAATCTATATGGGTGGCAGATACTATATCAATATACAGGGTGAAATTTGGTTTGTAGAGGATATAAAGTTAGAGGAAGAATAATGAATAATGCGCTTCCCCGTTAAGGCGAGTTTGATATAAAAAGTGTATTTCTCGCAGAGAAGCAGAGAACGCTGAGCGACCGTGTGTATCTGTAACGTGTATATTTCCTATCGTAAGAGAATATATATTTTCTTTTCGTAGTCTTATTCGGAGTAGGCTCTCTAGTACATTATGCAATAAATCTATATAAATTGTACCAGGGTAAATAATCCAACCTGCCTAGTGCATAAATTAATTGAGCATATGGACTGGTAATTTTAAAAACATATTTTTTTTCATAATAAAAGCTTGATTTCTGGTAATTCGGAGCAGTTCTTGCATTTGGTTTAAGCTAAAAAGAACTGTTATCAGTGTGAAAAGCATTATCCCCATCTTGCTATTTTTTTGGATTTCCGTTACCTATGGCGCGGTTCCACCGGATACGGACTACCGGAAATTACTTAAAACGCTGGAAAACAGCCTTTTAGAAGGTAATAGTCGTGCCCTACGAGATTTAGGAAGCTTACTAGATCATCCAGAAGTTAAGAATAAAGCCCGCCGACTGATTGACCAGTATACACTTTTTAGTCCGGAAGAATTTGTGATTGACAATCCACTCATCCGCAATGAATTCCTTGGATATTATTACGAAAAAGCCGATTCTCTGGTTTATTCGAATTTGCTGGAGGTATATTTTCTGACTGATCCATCCGAACGTGAAATTCCTTACAAAATTAGTGTTCCGGAGCGCGAGCAAGTTTCCGACGAGTCGGTACTGCTCAATCAGTACATTCATCTGATAGAAAAATCTTTAAAATCAGCCAATGATTCGATGATGCTAGACGGCATTAATAAGATCAGTAATCTTAAGCGGTCAGAAGGCTATATTTTTCTAACGGACCTTCTATCCGGTACTCAATTAAAGAAAGCCAAATTTTTGGATAAGTCCAGTATTTATCAGTCTATCGCTCTGACACTAGAAGAGTATGTAGATATGAAAGTTTTAAAGGCCTTGCTAAAGTTGATTGGTAAAGACCAGTTTAGTCTAGAATTTTCTCAAAAAAGACTGGCTAATCTAACCAATATCCACTTCGAGGCAAATACCAACAAAACGCTTGTAAAAAAGTATAATCATTTGATTGATTCTCTAACGACTATTGAGGAGTTGCGTGCCTACGGATACCGTAAATTATTTAATACCCGACCTGCCTTCTTTATGGATCAGATAGACTATTACGGTCGTATTCTATCTATATCCCAAAAGTATCCCTGGATTGAGTATAATGCAATTCGGGATATTTGCCATCAGCAACACCCCAGAGCGATGTATTATCTGGCGGGACATTTATTTAAAATCAGAAAAAAATCAGGTAAACATAACAGGAAACTCGCAAAAAGCATTGTTAGAAAAATCAATCAACTTACCCAATTTGAAATTCAGGTAAATGATAAATCCGGAAAATTTTCAACCCGTGCTTACGCCACCAGAGATAAAGTAGCTAGTACCAATTATATGATCTATTGGGCGGCTCACTACGACGACTACGAATGGGACGAAAATAGAGAGCACTTTGTTAATAAAAATGAAGCCATCGAAACGACTCAGAATTATGAGCGGCTATTTCGCCGGTTAAATTCCCGAAACGACTCGGTAGCCATTGCTTCATTTATTAAATTGACCGAAGGAGAACCCAATGAAGTGATTGCGTTATCGGAGAAGTACCGGCAGATGTTCAGAAACTATAATCAGTCACTTCCTTCCTTTCAGTTTAAGTATCTGGAACAGTTATCTCAGCTAACGGATTATTGCAGAAAAAACGATATCACTTATCAACCTTCCCCCGAGGTTGCCCGTAAACTAAAAGTCTTGTTAGAGGCCGAAGATCCCGTAACCAGAATTGATATTGAAAACGAATTAATCCGTCAACTTACGTTAGAAGATATTACCGGAGTAGAATACTGGGCCTGTTTGCAAGAGGGAAAAATAGAAATAAATTATTCCATTGGTCGAATCCTTGACTGGTTTTATTCCCGGTCGCTAAAAGATATACAAAAAGATAATCACCAACTAAGATTGTATTTAAAAAAGGCAGATATTTTTGGAAATATTGGTGCGATCGGTGCCTGCAATTATTATCTCAATAAATTTAGTCTGGAAAACGCTTCCTTTCAACAGAAGCTATTAGAAATTCAGCAGACCGAAGCCGACGAAGGCATTTTAAATCAGTTAATGCAATTGATCAATGAGCACAACGAAACCTCCGATAATATTTCCTTATCCGGATTTTTAAAGGATCCAACGAATATTCACAAAAGAGATATAAAAATCATGAGTAGCCCTACGGCTGATGAATATGATGAGATTATCGACTCAGTTAAAAACACCGATGATATAGCGGCCATCAAGCGGATATTTTATTACCTCCGGATACACCCTGAAATTGAGATGGTTCCTCAGCTATTCAGTCTTTTGGACGATGACCGGATATTAGTTGAAAAAAGAGGGATTGTTTTGACCGTTGCGGATAATCTGGTTCCGATCATGGAAAAAATTTACAATTATTCTTTTATGGAAGTAGAAGGAAGAAAAAAATTTGACGTAATTCCCTGGAAGGAAATGTGGGAAAAAAATGGTGATGAGTACAAGGACTGGGCAAAAGTATTTTTTGAGAAAAAGCTAGCGTCTCTGGCAGAAAGCGAAACCCTTTCCATAGAGGACATAAATCAAATAACTACGTCAATTCATTACGGTCCACGCTATCAAGATAAATGTTTGCGTGCCTTGCGAAAAGTTAAACCAGTCCGAGACATCCGCAAGCTGCAGGTAGCGCCAAAATTACTGGTGTCAACCGACCTGATGTATTTTGATTCTTTTGCCTTTTCTTATAAAGAACTAGATAATATTCCTAAGCTTTTTACGGTCGATCAGCCAGATCGGATGCTTCTTTTTCTAGAACAAAAAACCAATGATTTTGACCTAATTGATAAAGGAACTTTTTATAATAATTTATTTCGTTCTACCTGGTTTCTCACCTATCTGGGAAGTGGCGAGCTATCGCTCGAAAAAGCCAGTGAAATCAAAAATATACTACTTGCCTATTTCAACGAAAATGAATACTTGAGTGAATTTGAGGAACAGGTAACCCAATTTAATATTGCCCAGCTGGAAAGTTTGGGAAAAAAACTGGACGAACAATTGCTGGCCGCTGTGCAGATGAATACCGATCATGCTTCTATGGTCAAAATTCAGGAATCTATTCTAGCACGGATCAGTTACCAGGATATTCCAATGATCATAAGATTGTTGCCACAACTGGCACCAGAACTACAGGATCCTAATCGCTTTTTCCTCGTGAAAGATTTTGGTTTACCCATCTTTGATTTAGATAGTGAGGAGAGGCGTAAAAATTTAATTGATCAGCATAAAAATCTTTCTCAGATGGATTTTTACCAATATTATCTACGTGCGTTTGGAGTTGATTTTGAAAATAAAAATCACGAGTTGGACTTTCAAAAAATTTACCATATCCTTTGTTACGATGCCGCGGCGCCTTTTGTGAGTAGCAGTGGAGGAAAACGAGATTATTATACCTATGGAATTATTAAGTTGCTGGAACTACACTTTGGTGATCGGTTGGGTTTTCACGAAAAATTAAACGAATCCCAGACTTTCTATGATTTTTCGAGTGGCAAGCGGGCCGCCGCCTGGATTCAGTATCTCGAAAAAAATAAACTGGTCACTCCCGGAGGACAATTACCTCCATCTTTTAATCTTACCCGGATCGAAAATTAACAATTTCTTAAGTTAGAAAAGACTTCTTCAATACCCTTATGGGTCAACATTCCGTTGGATTTCAGCGTTATGGCTAAGAGTGCTTCTAGAAAGCCTGTTAAACAGTTATTGTAATTGCCAACATGTGTGGCTAGAATGCGCAATTGCTGGGCAAAATTTCCTAATTTCGCCATTAAATCAAGTTACTTAACCAAGCGTCCATTCAAGGTCGCTCTAACTAAAACGCGTTTAAATATGAAAAAGATCACAAGAATTTTCACGCTTTTATTGCTTTTTACTTTTGTATTTGGCGTAATGACCGCAGATGCTCAACGAACCAGAAAGAGAGGCTCCACCGAAGAATACTTTGATGAAAGTGGTGGCTTTGCCCATCGGTTGTGGTACGGAGGCGGATTTAATTTAAATTTTGGTAGTGCCGGTGGAGGTTCCAGTCTGATGATTCTGGGTCTTTCACCCATGATTGGTTATAAAATCAATGACGTTTTATCGATCGGTCCGCGGGTATCATTAGATTACTACGAAATTTTTATTGATGGTAGTAATCCACGTTATATGTTTTGGGGCATTGGTCCTTTTGCACGGGGAAAATTTTCAGAAACTATTTTTGCCCAGGTAGAATATCAAATTCAAGGAGTTTCAGGACTAAACGACGCATCTGATATCTTTCCGCTTGCGGTAGACAACAGAGAAAACTTTTTCCTTGGCGTGGGTTATCAATCGTCGGGGGGCGGACTTTTAGGCTATGAGATTATGGCGCTATATAATTTTTTGGATGATAATGAACTCAATATTCCAATCAGTTTCCGTTTTGGTCTGAACTGGAATTTCTAAATAGCGTAACTTTGCATTTTAAAAATTGAAGATTTTAGCAGACGGTGTATTGAGATACACCGTCTGCTAAAACTAAATACGTTATGTATTTAACGACTTATATTTTAATTAACCAAATTTTAAATTTTCTCAAAATGAAAAAAGGAATAATTTACACTTTTTTATCTCTTTGCCTACTTGCGAGCAGTTTTTCGCTGAATGCACAGATCAAGACTCCACAGCCAAGTCCTACCCTAAAAATGGAAACGACCATCGGTTTAACGGATGTAATGATTGAATATTCCCGCCCCAACATGAAAGGACGTACCATCTTCGCGGCGGATGGTTTGGTACCTTTCGGTGAAACCTGGAGAACGGGTGCGAATGCTTCTACCAAAATTTCTTTTTCTTCAGATGTAATGATCGAAGGTAAAGAAGTAAAAGCTGGTAAATACGCGGTTTACACCGTACCTGGAAAATCTTCCTGGGAGGTCATTCTTTACAAGAATACTACTCACTGGGGTGTTCCACGCGAATGGGTAGCGACTGACGAAGCAGCGCGTTTTAGCGTTCCTGCTAAAGCTAGCGCTAACGCAGTAGAGACCTTCACGATCATGCCGATGAATTATACCATCAATAGTGCTCAGGTTGTGATGATGTGGGATAAGACGATGGCTGCTTTTACGGTTAAATCCGATGTTGATAAATCTGTTATGAAAGATATTGACATAGCAATGGCTGGTACTTCGCGCGGTGATTATTACACTGCTGCCCGTTATTTTTATGATAATGATAAAGATATGACCAAGGCTTTAGAATGGGTGAAAATGGCAAACAAGAAAGAGGCTAAATTCTGGCAGTTACGTCTTCAATCTTTAATCGAGGCAAAGATGGGTGATAAGAAATCTGCTATCGCTACGGCTAACAAGTCTATCGAAATGGCCAAGACTGCAGGTAATATGGATTACGTAAGAATGAACGAAAAGTCTATCGCCGAATGGGGTGGCAAGACGATGATGAATGGTAGCAAGTAATTTTTGTTATTGTTGAAAAAAAAATCCCAATCAGGTGTGATGCCTGGTTGGGATTTTTTTATTTAATTAATAATTTTTTAATGAAGAATTACTAATGGCACTTCTGACGTTTTTCTTTTTGATAATTTATTATTCTTCTCCAAGATTCACAATAAAAAATAAAATCCACTTTTAGCAACTACCTGACCAGGACATCCTTTTGATTAAATCCTTGTAGCAATAAACTCACAAAAATAACAATCAAACAACCAATTAAATTAAGCCACAGATAAGCGATGCTGATAAATCCGTGATAATCGAGGAAGAAAATTGAGACCACACAAAATTCGCCAATGACAGCGGCCCAGAATATTGCATTGCCTTTTACCTTTTTAATAAAAAATCCAACGGCAAAAATCCCCAGAATAGTTCCATAAAAGAGGGAACCTACGATATTGACAAACTCGATTAAATTCTCGAAAAGGGAGGCACCCGCCGCAAAGGCCAGTGCGGCCATTCCCCACATCAAGGTAAATATTTTCGCAGCGCGTAGATAATGCTGGTCGCCAAACTTATCCCCAAAGTAGCGGCGGTAAAAATCTACGGTAGTACAACTTGCCAGTGCGTTTAGTTCAGAAGCCACCGAGGACATTGCCGCCGCAAAAATAACGGCTAGCAAAAGTCCCACTAGTCCACTAGGCAGGTACGTAGTGACAAAGGAAATAAAAACATAGTCCGTATCTCTGGTTTCGATAGAAGTCAGTCCAGGATAATTCACCTCGTAACTTTTTAATAAACCTTCGACGTCTTTCCGAATGATTCGGTCGCGGCGATCCAGTACATTTAACTCTTTTTTTACCGCCGCAATCTTTGCTTCATCTTCTCCGTCAATCGCAGTGATCATGGAGGAAATTTTATCTTTTTTCAGTTCAAAAACCTCATCAAAATTTTGCTGTACCAGCGCAAGGCTATCGCGATATTCTGGTTTACTATTTAGCATCTCTACGTTGGCCGGATTAAAATGTACGGGTGGTTTGGTAAACTGAAAAAACATAAAGACCATAATTCCCACAAACAAAACAAAGAATTGCATCGGCACTTTAAAAATCCCGTTAAAGATCAATCCCAGGCGACTTTCCGTCAGGGTCTTACCAGAAAGATACCGCTGTACCTGACTCTGATCGGTTCCGAAGTAGGAAAGAAATAAAAAGGTCCCACCGAAGAGCGCCGACCACATATTGTATTTATTATCCAAATCAAATTTAAAATCTACTACGTTAAGTTTCCCCATTTTTCCCGCTACGGATACCGCATCGCCAAAAGAAACCTCCGGTGGCAATTTATTGATAATCACCAAAAAGGCCACAAATAATCCGCCCAGAATGATAATCATTTGTTGCTTCTGCGTCTGACTTACCGCAGTTGTTCCACCAAAAACAGTATAGGCAATCACGATGACTCCCAATACTAAAATGGTCCAGGACAGACTCCAACCCAAGATAACCGACATGATAATGGCGGGTGCATAAATAGTGATTCCCGCGGCGAGTCCTCTTCCTAATAAAAATAAAAAAGCCGTAAATTGCCGCGTCTTTAAATCAAAGCGATTTTCCAGATATTCGTAAGCCGTATATACTTTGAGTCGGTAAAAAATTGGTAAAACGAACATACAGAGGATGATCATCGCTATTGGCAAGCCAAAATAAAATTGCGCAAAACGCATCCCATCGTCAAAGCCCTGACCGGGTGTGGACAGAAAGGTAATGGCACTCGCCTGCGTGGCCATAATCGATAGTCCGATGGTGTGCCATTTTAAGGCACGATCTCCAAGGATATAACTTTCGGTACTATTCACATTACGGGTTTTCCAAAAACCGTAAAAGACAATAAAAGATAACGTGGCGATGAGCACCGTCCAGTCCAAATAACTCATAGGGGGATGTTTTGGGATTTAGGCGTGTGCCTCTGTAAACAAATAAAATAAAAAAATCAGCACCGTATGGATAATTAATACCATAGTGTAGATTTGATTCCAGGAGTTTAAGAATGGAGGTTGTTCGTCTTCTTGCATTTTTTTATGTTGTAATGTTGAATAATTGTTAAGGTGTTGAGGTGTTGGATTGCTTCGCTTGTTGAATTGCTTCGCTTGTTGAATCGTTGTAGATCGTAGGAAAAAGGCGATGCCTTTTTCCTACTGCGATTCAATTTACTATTTTATTTACCAATAGAGATCAGATTGGCAAATAACCGGTAGGCTCCGGGCACTCCGGCGGGCAACTCCCTAAACCAGGAATAACCGCTGTAGACAAAGTGTCCCTTTCCATATTCTGCGACCAGCAGACCACCATCATTAGCAGGTTCGCCCGGATCGTTGCTGGATAAAATCGCCTCGTAGCGTTCGTCCCATTCGTCCGGAAAGTATAAACCACGTTCCTGAACCCAGTTGTCAAAATCCGCTTGTGTAATTTTGTTGGGATAATTGATCACCGAATGGTCCGGCTTTAAAATTCTGACCTCGGCTTCTTCTACGGAAACCCTTTTACGTGACAATGAAAATGGATACGGACCTAATTTTTTTGTTTTCAGACGATGTGCGGTATTATATTGCACGATGACAGTGCCGCCATGATTTACGTACTCCATCAGTTTTGGTTGCTCAAATTTTATTCTTTCGTTGGTATTGTAAGCACGAATACCGATAATTACCGCGTCGTATTTTTTCAAGTTATCCACCCGAATATCCTTGTCTTCTAATAAGTCTACACGATATCCGATTTGTTCCAGGCTTTCCGGAATTTTGTCTCCGGCACCCATAATATACCCGATCCGGTCACCCGCTTTTTTGAGATCAATTTTTACCACTTTTGCCTCATCATTTTGAAAAACTGTTTGCGTGGGAATGTGATCGTAGTCAATGATGTTGATTCCTTTGGTATAGGATTTTCCATCGACCGTAGCGATGGGGCTGATGAGTCCAACGTTTTGTCCTTCCGGTGGGAATAACATAAAGCTAAAGGTTTCTTCCTCTCCTTTTTGTGCAAGGTCAAAGTTGATACTGGCTGGTTCAATTTTCCAGTTGTCAGGATATGCTAGTTTTAGGGTTCCCTTTAAATTGGTGCGCCCTGCTTTGACCAATACCTCGACCGAACGACCTTTCTGATCCGGAAAGACAAATACCTTATTGTTAATATTGGTAAAGACCGGAGGCGTAATTTCAAAAGGACGATATACCTCTCCTTTTACCGGATCTGTTTTTTTGTAGACGATATTACGGTCAAAAGAAAAGGATTTTTTATTAATTTCAAAATTAAATCGTACCCGTAAATTTCTGGGTGTTTCTGGCAAACCGATTAATTTTTGATCCGTTACTTTATACATTCCGTAAGAACCTTTTTCGGTCAGCCAGTAAGGATTGGTAAAATTCAAGCTTTTTGGAAACGTAATTTTTTTATTGAAAATTATTCCCTGGTTGGGTACCAAAGTTTCGTTGATCAACGTATCTATTTCCAGGGGTAAATAATCTATAGATTTTAAAACGATATCGCTTCCTGTTCTGGTAATCGCCTCGATTTTCAGTTCCGTACTTTCTCCAGGCGTCGCAGAAAAGTCAGCTGCAGTGGCATCTAAGAACATACCCAAGCAATCATAAATTACGTTTTGAATATCTTCCATCTTTACTTTTTTCCAGTAGCTATCCGGCAACGCTTCCGTCATAGTGTAGGCTTTTACCAAATTTGGTACGCTATTTTGAGGATTTTCGTAATCAAAATTTTCAATTGTCTTTTCTATTAAGTTTCCGATGACAGCTCCCCCTTTCAATCGGGACCAGGTAGTATTGATACCAGCAAATGGATTTTCTTTATCCATTGGTTTATCTCCTTTTAAAAATTCCAGATATTCCTGCATTGAGCCTCGCGCCGGCGTAGAACCCATTCCCTGACATTTGTGCATGGACCGACTTTCGGCGGCAATTTCGTTATTCGATTTTCCTTTTAAAGGATAATAAGCACCAATATCCACACTAACTAAACTGGATTTATCTGCTTTCGCAAAATTTTCCCGACTACCATAAAACCACCACGAGGTATTCCAGAATAACCTTCTGGGCTGCCAGGGATTCACGTATTTAAGTTGCTCGGGATAGGCTTTAGGATCACCCACCAGGTCAAAAGCTTCGTAAGAAAGAATCGCAGAAGAAGTATGGTGTCCGTGGGTTTTCCCAGCAGATTTATGATCAAAACGATTGATAATGATATCGGGTTGAAAATTTCGGATGGTCCAGACCACATCCGAGAGTACTTCGTCTTTGTTCCAAATTTTCAGGGTTTCGTCCGGATTTTTAGAATAACCAAAATCAGTAGCTCTGGTAAAAAACTGTTGTCCCCCGTCGATGGAGCGGGCCATCAACAACTCCTGTGTTCGCATGACGCCGAGTAATTCTGCCAATTCTGTTCCGATTAAATTTTGTCCACCATCGCCACGCGTCAGAGAAAGGTAGGCTGTTCTGGCAAGCATTTTATTGGAAAGCCAGGAGATCATTCTTGTATTTTCATCATCGGGGTGCGCAGCCACAAAAAGTGCCGAGGCCAGCACATTAAGTCGCTTCATATCATCGTGAATATCCGCAGACGTAGCAGTCACCGTTTTTTGAGCGGTCAATACCCCAAAAGTGAGTAAGCAGATAGTGATCAGTATTATTTTTTTAAAAGGAAAAAACATAAATCTATAATTTTGAAGATGTTCAATACCAAAGTTCCGAAAAATAACCAATTTAAAGGATACTAAGTTTATTTTTAGGTGAATCTGTTACAGGGTAGACCAAAAATAGCAACCAGTCGATAAATTTCCCGTATTATCATAAACAGATACCTTATTCGGAAAGAAGAATATGTCTAAAATGTCAGAACATTTGTATCTTTGTCATAGTAGGGAATACCTCTCATTCCTAATGGCATGTTCTGCCGATACACACCAAACAATACAAATAACTGACTGTCAACTATTTAAACAAATAACGACCAACGTTAGTAAGTTTAAACAGAAGAAAAAAGTCAATTAAAATCACTTAAAACTTAACTGGATCATGGCCGGAAAGAACAAATATGTATGTATTCATGGACATTTTTACCAACCTCCCAGAGAAAATGCCTGGTTAGAAACGGTAGAGTTACAGGAATCCGCACAGCCATTTCACGACTGGAACGAACGAATTAATTTTGAATGTTACGCACCAAACACGGCCGCAAGACTAATAGACGGAGATCAGTTTATTACCAAAATTACTAATAACTACACCTACATAAATTTTAATTTTGGTCCGACTCTACTTTCGTGGATGAAAGATGCGGATCCCATGACCCACGAAAGAATCGTGGAGGCAGACCGCGTCAGTCAAAAAAAATTTGGTGGACACGGCTCGGCCATCGCTCAGGTGCATAGTCATTTGATTATGCCTTTAACTAACGAACGAGACAAGGAAACTCAGGTCATTTGGGGAATCCGTGATTTTGAATCCCGTTTTAATCGCTACCCGGAAGGGATGTGGCTGGCGGAGACGGCGGCGGACACCGACACGTTGGAAGTACTGGCCAAGCACGGTATAAAATATACCATTCTGGCTCCGCAACAAGCCAAAGCTTTTCGAAAGATTGGA
>CALLLR010000266.1 GCA_938008185.1 uncultured Saprospiraceae bacterium | reverse complement strand
TTAAGGAAACTAAGTTGTCTCAACTTCACACCTTGGTACCTGGATACGTGGCCGAAAAATAAAACTTCCACCCTGAAAAAATTGACAAAGATAGTCAATCAGTGATTTAATAGGGAACGGGGGAGGTCGGACGCTTACATTTCAAACACAAGTTGGGTACTTCCAACTTACTACCGATTTTCTTCGGTGATGGGTTGCTCTTTTGGCAAAAAGTAAGATTTGAGAATATTATTCTGGATTACGAAGAAAGTTGTCCATCGAGTTCTTGAAGAGTCCCTTTCTGTCGTTAAAGAATTTATCCGTAGAGCGGTATCCGGTGGACAAGCAGATTTTGATAAGGTTGATAGCCCGCAATTCTAATAGAATTTTTTGATCAATTGTATCATCCCAACATAACTTCTCACCAAAACCGCCTACTCCGGCAACGCCTCTCCCTCCACCCAGGGCCCTCCAGCCTTCACCAAATCCTCCCCCAAACCAGACAAATCTTTCCGAGCACTTTCCAGCTCAGTCCTCACACTAGCCAATTTTTTATTAATAATCACCAACCCATTTTTCTGATTAGTAGTCGGTCCGTAAGTAGAATGGTCAATACCAATCTGTAGCGAAAATAGACGATCACTGATGATTGGATCATTTTTTTCACCGGGTTCATTTCTTGACTGCTGCCCGTTGAGGGATTGCTCGATTTCTAATAATTGAGTCCGGATTTTATATAATCTATTGTCAAAATCTCCAGCTGGCGCAGGAGAATTCTGTAAGGCTGCTTTCATTCTTTCCGTTTTGGCCAGGGCATTCCGCAGGGCCATTTGGGTAGCAGAATGTGTACGGACGGCAGCTTCGTATTTGCGCCAGAAGCTGGCTACTTCCGTCAGTGGCGCTCCCTTCAAAGCACCGTCCCGTAGCGGTACCACCTCAAACTCGACGGGCTTCGATAATTCTTTGACCACCCCATCTACTTGTCGAAAGAGGGTAGCGGTATAGGTGCCCGGCACGACCATTAATCCTGCGGGTGGACCACCAAATAGGGCGGCAGGTGGTGGCTTTATGGAAAGCGCATCTGGCGCCGGATATCTTAAATCCCAGGCCACCCGATGAAATCCTTTTTTGGTGGACGCCTCGACGCGCCGAACAAAATTACCTTGTTGATCATTGATAACAAACCAAACCTTCGGAGGATCTTCCATTCGCTCCGCTTCTATGGCAGTCCATCCCGGAAAAGGGACATCGCCTTTTTGGTTCTTTTCTTTTGCCTGACGGACTGCTTTTTTTGATTTTAAATCGTCTTTTAAATAGTAGGTTAGCACGGCCCCGAAAGGAGGATTGTCGGCGACAAAATGATCCGCGCCCTGACTCCCACGGGGTCCATCAAATCCTAAATGCGGACGCGGAACGTACCACCAGGCTTTTCGGGTAGAAAATAAAGTGGCTTCGTTGGAGAGGGTTTGGTCGGTGACTTCCCGTAAGACACTGATGTCATCAAAAACATAAAAACTACGACCAAAAGAAGCACCTACCAGATCGTTTTCTCTGCGTTGAATGGCGAGATCCCGAAAAGAAATCGTGGGTACGCCTCCTTTGAGCTTGATCCATTTAGCGCCACCATTCGGAGAAAAATAAATACCAAATTCTGTCCCCACAAAAAGCAAATCCTTTTTAACGTGATCTTGCACCAAGCGCCAAACCAGATTGGGCTCAGGTAAATTATTTTGTATCGCTTTCCAGGTTTTACCACGATCATTACTCTTCAGTAAATAAGGTTTATAATCTCCGTATTTATGATTGTCCATGGCTACGTAGACGACGTTGGCATCGTGCAAGTCCGCTTTGATATCGTTGATATAAGGAACCTCCGGCATTCCGGAAATACTTCCTACGGGAATTTTCCGCCAGGATTTTCCGTAATCTTCGGAGATTTGCAGCACGCCATCATCCGTTCCGATATAGAGTAAATTTTCGTCCTTCGGGGATTGCGCGATCGAAGTAATCGTACTGTAATTAGACATGGCATAAATGTCCCAGGGACTGTCCCAGCTTTGTTTTTTACCCATGATGGGCAATTCCAAGCGTTTTTGATCGGTGGTTAAATCTTCGGAAAGGGTCCGCCAATCATCGCCTCGATTATCCGAAACCCATAGTCGTTGTGAGGCAAAAAATATTCTTTGCGGGGAATGAGGACTGACCAGAATCGGGGCATCCCAATTGAAACGTTCGTACGTTTCTTCTTCTGCTGGCTGGGGTTGAATATCCATTACTTCGCCCGTGACCAGATCGATACGGGATAAGGTTCCTTGCTGACGTTGACCATACATAATGTTGGGGTTTCCTGGTTCCGTCGCCGGCTGGTGACCATCCCAGTTTAAGACCACTTTCCAGTCGGAGTTTTGGATGCCATGTACGTTGTCTGTTCGGGAGGGCCCTCCTTCGGTAGAATTATCCTGCGTTCCACCGTAAATATTATAAAATGGTTCGGTATCATCTACCGCTAGTTTATAAAACTGTGTCAAAGGAAGATTGCCCATATATCGCCAGTTTTCCGCCAAGTCAAAACTTTCGTAAATACCACCATCGGTACCCATCAGTAAATAATCCGGATCATCCATTCTGAAAGCCAGGGCATGATTATCAGAATGTTTATATTCTTCTTTCATGCGGCGGAACGTTTTTCCTCCATCATCCGAAATTTGTACCCGCACATCCATCAGATAAATCCGGTCAAATTGATGTGGACAGGCAATTAATTCCTGGTAATAATGCGGACCCGTTGCACCCGAAACGGCATCGGACATTTTTGTCCAGCTGGATCCCCGGTCACCGGAGCGATACACGCCCCCTTTTCTTCGATCCAGTTCAATGGCCGCATACAGAACATCTGGTTGTTGCGGTGAAATGGTCAATCCTATTTTTCCCATATTAGAAGTAGGCAATCCGACGGTCAATTTTTCCCAGGTTACTCCACCATCCACACTGCGATGCAATCCTGATCCGGGACCACCGCCCATGTAGGCAGCCACCGTTCGGTGACGATCCCAGGTAGCCGCGTAAAGCTGGTCTGGATTACGGGGATCAATCACGACATCCGTCACTCCGGTCCATTCGTCATTTCCTAAAACCCGTTTCCAGGTTTTTCCACCATCGATAGATTTATAAAGTCCTCGTTCTCCGCCCTTACTCCAAAGTGGTCCTTGTGAAGCCACCCAGATAATATTAGAATTTTTGGGGTGTATAATTATCTTAGAAATATGTTCAGAATTTTTTAAGCCCATATTTTTCCAGGTACCACCGCCATCATCACTACGGTAGATGCCATCCCCAAAGGAAAGATGTCGTCCACCCACATTTTCACCCGTACCCACCCAAACGGTATGCGGATTATTGGGATCAATCGTCACACAACCCGTAGCAAAGGTACTTTGCTCATCAAATATTGGTTCCCAGGTGACGCCCGCATTGGTGGTTTTCCAGACACCACCCGAAGCAACGGCCGTATACCATATATTATCATCTTGTGGATGAATCGCAATATCAGCGATTCGGCCGGACATAAAAGCAGGTCCAATACTTCGGAGTTTTAATCCAGCAAAATTATCATCAGACCAGGGGGCTGTACTTTTGTCTTGCGCAAAGATCGATAAAGTCGAAAATAAGCATAGAAGGGTCAGAAAATTCTTCATGGTTGGTTGTTTTTTTAGGATGAAACCAAGGTAAGGCAAAATAATTAAGTAACCAAATTCATAATCTTAAGGAACGTGAATCTTTCCGAATTCTATTATTTAAAACTTAAAATAAAATTGTATTGTTTTATTGTTAAGATTTTCCCGGAAAGGAATTATTACTCTTTTTCAAAAAAAAAGGCATACTTATTGTTGAATTTTATCATACGATACTGAAATATATGTAATGGCATTTTTTATTGACCACCTTTAATAAAAAATGGACGATTTGATAGAAGAGACTTTATCCTTCGATGAAAATTTTAATGCAAATTCAGTTAATTATTTCGTTTATCGTGTTCTTTGGAGTCAATCTCCATGGACAAAATATTGAATTTACCCTTCGCCTTAATATCACCACATCAGCATACGAAGTATACGCAAGGTCTGACTTTGATGATGTCTCCTTTTTCGTAGGTGGCGGAAATCAACTGTCTTTGGTATTGCCTGCTTCGGTCAATGATGCTCCTATCGCAATCCAAACAGCTAATGGTGGACTCTGGCTTGACAATTCTCAGATATATGCTCCCGAAGCGGACCCAGCACACGATTTTCATAGTATCGCCTCCAATGGTTCCATTATTAATTTTGTAAGTGATGAGGAAATATTATTGTTTTCTTTTAGCTTTCCTGGAAACCCTTGCATTGCTGATATTCGATTATTTGAAAATAATTCGGATCCTCAAACCTCCGATCCAGGAATGGAGGGAGGTGATTTCAATAATTATTTTGCGAACGTATTTGATCTTACTG
>CALLLR010000265.1 GCA_938008185.1 uncultured Saprospiraceae bacterium | reverse complement strand
GTTTAGGGGTTGATAAAACAGACGAAACAACTGCTGGCGCCAACGACGGTACGGCCACCACCAACGTCAGCGGTGGTACTGGACCAGGATATACTTTTATCTGGAGCAATAACGCCACAACACCTTCGGTCAGTAATTTAGCACCGGGTAATTACTCGGTTACGGTGACCGACCAGAACGGATGTACCAACGAGGTGAGTTTTGTTATCCAGCCGGGACAAGCAAATTGTGATTTAGTGACAACTAGTACGGTGACCGAACCCCTGTGTTTTGGAGATGAGGGAGTGATTGAAGTTGCTATTCAGGGAGGTACCACACCATATTCTTACACGTGGAACAACGGCCAGACGGACAATGTCTTTTCCGCTCCGGCTGGCACCTATTCTGTCACCATTACCGATGCAAATGGATGCACAGATTTTGCTACCGTTGAGGTTTCAGAACCAGCGCCACTCGGTTTAGGGGTTGATAAAACAGACGAAACAACTGCTGGCGCCAACGACGGTACAGCCACCACCAACGTCAGCGGTGGTACTGGACCAGGATATACTTTTATCTGGAGTAATAACGCCACAACACCTTCGGTCAGTAATTTGGCACCGGGTAGTTACTCGGTTACTGTGACCGACCAGAACGGATGTACCAACGAAGTGAGTTTTGTTATCCAGCCGGGACCCGTAGATTGTAGCGAGCTGTCGCTGGTATTGACACCCGTCGCAACCCGATGCATTGACAGCAACGATGGCAGTATTAATGCCACTCCGACGGGTGGAACGGGTAACTACCAGTACAGTTGGTCGAATGGGATGTCTACCCAAAACATAAGTAATTTATCTTCCGGGACTTATCAGTTAACCATTACCGATCAGCTGGGATGTTCTTTAAACAAAACAACCATTGTCAATGCGCCACCCGCTTTAACGGCGACTATGTCAGCAACAGAAAATCCCGCGGGCAGTGCACCACCAGATGGAACGGCTTCGGTCAGTGCCAGTGGCGGCGTAGGAAATTATTTTTATCAATGGTCCAACGGAGGAACGACGGCCACCATCGATGATTTAGCAGCGGGCATCTATTCCGTAACGGTTTTTGACAACAACGAATGTACCTGGACTGGAAGTGTAGAAGTAGCAGATGAAGAGATTGATTGTAGTGGTTTGAGTTTAAATATTACCAGTAATAATGTGAGTTGTAACGGTGCCACGGATGGATTCATCAATGCATTGGCTTCCGGTGGATCACCAGAATATATTTATCAATGGAATAATGGTATGACCACGGCCGCCATTGACAATTTAGAAGCTGGCACTTACCAGGTGACCATTACAGATCTCAATGGCTGTTCGGTCGTAGAAAGTACTATAATTACCGAAGCCGCTCCAATTATTCCTAATTTAAGTGCAAGCAGTGATCCTTGTAATAGTGTCGGAGGAACCTTATCGGTAGATCCGATTGGTGGCACGAATAATTACCAAATTAACTGGAGCAACGGAGCTACTGGATTTTCCAATAACATCACTCAAAGCGGAAATTATCAGGTAACGATCACGGATGGAGCTGGATGTACGGCTACCGACGCGGCCAGTATTACGGTGAGCAGTTCCGTTATAACACTTAACATCGATACCGAAAGTGTTAGTTGTAACGGTGACAATGATGGAATAGCGACCGCAAATGTAACGGGCGGAATGGCTCCTTACAGCTACAGTTGGAGTACCGGAAGTACTGACAACCGTATTACCAATTTGCCGGCAGGAAATTATTCCGTAGAAGTGACCGATGCACTGGGATGCCAGCGCGATCAGGTATTTACGGTATCTGCTCCAGCCCTAATCCTTCTGAATTGCTTCGGCACCCCGGAAGATAATGGCGACGACGGATTTGTACAAGTAAGTGGGTCGGGAGGAACTGCCCCTTACCAATACAGTTGGAATACCGGAGATGAAGGATCATTTATTCAGGGAATCAATAACGGTATTTACGAAGTAACGGTAACCGATCAAAATGGCTGTAGCAATACATGTACTGTTAATCTGACTCCTACGAATACGGAAACACCCGCTAATTTTACTGAATTAAAAGTATTCCCGAATCCAGCGAGTGAGCAGCTTTTTATTCACGCAGATTTATTGGATACCGAGTCGGTTCGCATCAGTTTGGTTAATCTGACTGGTCAAACGGTCAAGTCGGAAATAACCAGTGGCAACACGATTAGGAGTAGTATTCCCGTGGCAGATTTAGCGGCCGGAACCTATCTCTTACGATTAGAGACCACCAATGGAACAGCTATGCGCAAAGTGGTGATTTTTTAAATCTGACAAATAAAATTTAGCGAAAAATAAAATTATTTATCAATAAGAACTTTCTGAATAGATCGGTTTTAACTTAAAGGTTAGAATCGGTCTTTTTTTTTACACTTTCCAGTTTTATTCAGCAAAAAAACGAGTATTATTGTGGGCCGTGCAAGATGGTAGGCTCAACAACGAAACGTTACCATTCAAAAAAATATCGTCTTAACTAAGGGAGGATAAAAGAAAAAATCCGGGCAATGAAGGTCCTCCAGGCAATATCCGAGGAATTCTTAAGATTAAAAAGTGCAGAAGAATTTGTTCTTCAATTAAAAAATAATATTTAATTTAATAAAAACATACTTACAATTATGAACTTACCTTTTTTCAACATTATTAAAGAAGTTATTAAATCTGTAAAAAATAAAAATCAGGCAGATCCTAACGTAAAGACTGCCGATCCTTCTGTTTTTGAGCAATTAGAAAAGAAAGTGGATAACAGCAAGCCAGCGGAAACGGGAGATTTCCTGGAAGAATTAAAACGGAATGTGAATCATATCCAGCGGGAAAACCGGGACAACCCTAACGTGGAGACCGCAGATGCTTCTGTTTTTGAAAACATGCAAAAAGAATTAGAGGCATTAAAGGCAAAGATGGCACAACAAAATAATGCTAACCCCTCCGCGCCAACTACGTCCACAGCTTCTTCTAATTATAACAATGCTCCGAATCCCGGAGTAAAGAGAACGCCGGCCGTTGAACAGACTTTGGCCATGACCAATAGTGGTGGCGGAAGTTTATCGATGCGTACCCAACCGGACATGGGAGCTGCAAATCTGGAAACCCGCGTAGCAGATTCTTCGTTAGTAAAAGTAATTGAATATTCTAAAAACAGTATTCACTTGGACGGAAAGAATACGCGTTTTGTAAAAGTAGATGTCAACGGTCAGGTGGGCTGGATTCTGGAAAGTTATTTGAATTTTAATTAGGAGATTATTGAAGTTTTGAAGAGGTTGAAGCGCTTCGCTTGCTGAGGTGTTGAAATGTTGAATCGTTCTAACGTAAAAACCTGAGGCCTTTTTTGATCGTAGGAATAAGGCGATGCCTTGTTACTACGATCAAACATTTCAACAAGCGAAGCGTTTTAATACCTCAACAATTTCACTCCTCCCCCTTTGCATTCTTAATCATCGACATTGTAAATCCGCCGAGCACCAAAATTATAAATCCCATTAGTAAGTAAAGCCAAAGGCTGTTGGCGAATAATGGGGTTGCTGCTTCCGGGTCGATAATTTTTTTGTAAACTGCTTTTTCGAGTTCGACGGGCGCCGGATTTTTTGGAATATTGTTTTTAAAACTGGCCAGATCGTATTTTGGATAATTTAGTTTATGGTTGCCATATTGCAAAGTATAAGGCGGTTTTCCATCAAAGCGAACAAGCAGATAATGCTTGGCGCCTTTCACTTCTACAGCGGGAATATCGAGCATTTGATTATCTTGATTCTGAATCGTAATTTTTATTTTACTGGTCAAATCTTCGTCCAGGGGAAAAACATTATTCCCAAATGAGCTCAGTGTTCCGCTCGCGGCATTCACCCATTGTTCGCGCCAGCCAGTTTCTGTTTTCAGACTATCTTTAAGAAAGCGCACCGAAAAGTTTCGGTAATAATCATGGCCTACCGAGGGCTTTATTTTTAAATAACTTACCGGAACAACCTTTCCCAAATCCATTATTAGTTCGCTATTTTTAGAATTGGGGATAGGCTCGTGGCGGATAGATTTTACGGGCCAGTCTACGTATTCTCCGGAAGTTACCGCCGCACTATTGATGGTCACCGCGTTGAGCACCGGCTTTTCCTGCGCTTTTATTTTCACTCTCAGAAAAGGGTAATTTACCGGATCAAAATCCAGACGGGTAAAACGATACTTCTCCGGCAAGGCGATAATCCGATAATCTTTTACAATGGTAAACCACTCTTTTTGATCCATACTTCCCTCCAGTAAAACTTTCCAGTCAAAATCATCATTCTCAAAATCGAGATTAATCTGACTTAACATTGGTTCGTCCGAAATTTCAAAAGTAAAATAATGATCCGTTCCCTTCCGGGTACGATTGACGATTGTAGAAGGCACGGGGCGCATGATGGTGCGGGGTTGATCTTTGACCAGTAGATACGGTTGTTCTGCCGCCGTATCGTTTTTATCTTTTCCGTAAATTCGGATACTTGCGTAGGAGCGGCTCAGACGACCGAACGCTTCCACGGGTAGATCCACGCGGTGCCATTGCTCGTTGACCCCTTTGATGGGATGTTCGTAGTAGCCCTGGCCATTAGAAAAATATCCCAGGCAGACCAACAAAAAGCATAGCACACGCCGTATCGGGTTGCAGTGTATTTTGCATAAATTATTTTTCGGTAATTGCATTTTCGTATTTTTTGTATAAAAATGGAATAACGAGTAATAGTACCCCGAGACTGATCAGGACGACCGTTTTTCCGATGGTATCTAAACCCGCAAAATCGTACATAAAGAATTTCAAGAGCGTCAAACCAAAAATTCCAAAAGCAAGATACCTTAAGTATTTGTTTTGTTTATAAATCCCCCACCCGATCAATCCGAGTGCGTATACGCCCCACAAAATACTAAGGCCAAATCGGTGTGGCTGAACCGATCCTCGCATATCCATCCATCCAGTTAATTCAAAACTTAGAATGGCCAAAATGGATAAATGAAACCCAATCATAAAAGCTAAATCGATCCATTTAATTTGATAAAATTCCCGGATGGTTTTTGCAATCAAGATAATCATTCCGCTGACGGCAGCCAGACTGAGATACCGGATTCCCAGATGCATGATGCCCCGATTAAAATCAGGAAATTGTGCACGATTAATCCAGTTATTCCATAACTCCAGCAAATTTTGTTGTCCTCCCGTGACGAATAAAAACAGGGTTAAAGACATCAGTACCAGACTCACGGTAGCCAGTGTTTTTTTCTTAACAAACCGAAGATTAATCCACGACAATACAGTAAAAAACAACATGGAATAGATAAATAAGGAAGCCGCATTAAATTTTAAGTAGCTTATATTTCCTGGAACAGATACCTTTTCTGCATCCTGTGTTTCAACGACCATCGAGTAATCATAACCCTGCGTCCAGAATAAATCTATTTCGATAAAAAAGGTAAGGTAAAGCAGTAGTAAAAATACGCCGGGCAGAAGATTATTTAATAAGCTCATGGCATCTTTTCCTTTCGGCCCTGCTGTTTCTTTTGATTTAAAATGTAAAAAACAAAGAATTCCAAAACCTACCACAAAGAGGGCATTCAATAAAAACCCAGCATTTAAAACAGGAGTCATCTGTTCTATTTCACTATTATAAATACGAACCTTATTTTCACCCCACGACATGACCAACCCTCCGAGGGCAAGTACCATTCCGACGTAAGACATTTTCTCATAAAAGAAAACATTCTGCTTTCTGGCAATCCAAAATAAGAGCACTGCTTCTGCCAGCCAGATCATCGGCACCCAGTTTCCTTCGAGCTGAACGGGTATCGCGATGGTAATAAACACCAGTACCAATCCCGAGATAAGATAGAACAGACTTTTATCCGCTAACCGGTATTTATAAATTAAGGCACTGACCCCAAAATGTACCAAGGCATTTAACAAAGTAAATAACCCCAGCAGATGCGAAAGATCCGAAGTTTCGGAAAGCACATAAAAACCTAATCCATAAAAGATAAAAGCGTTCATTAAAACCAAGGCCACATCACTACGTACAAATTTTTCGAGGCGCCATAATTTATACCCTAAAAAGGCCGTATAAAAAGTAAGAAAATAAATGATCCCAAAAGTAAAAGCCACCGACTGATGGCTCACCCGATATCCTTCGAAGGCGACCCAAAACCCAAAGATTCCGTAGGTAATAAAAAAGGCCAGGTGATAGAGGGCTTTCCAATATTTCCGTACCGAAACCACCATCACCCCAATATTTATAATCGCCATATAACTAAACATGAACACCTCTCCCCCGTTGTCACTACTCAGCAAAAAAGGCACGGCATAACTACCGACCAAGCCCAAAACGGCAATGATCTGCCGATTGTAATTAAGCGCCGCTACGACGGTAAAAATGGTAAACACTGCCATGAGTCCAAAGGCCACTTCTTGCGGGATAATCCCGTAAAAATCGTAGGCAAAAAAGGTCATAAAATAGAGAATCGTCACGGCTCCGCTGATGATCACCGCACTGAGTTTTTCGTAGTCTTTTTTAAGCTTAATTGCCGTCACCACCATTCCCGCGCCCAGGATATATCCGAGAATAATCCGGGTCATCGGATTGATAAAATCATTACTAATCGCATACCTTCCACCAATTGCTGCCCCCATCACCAGAACGAGAATTCCGATTTTACTGATTAGATTTTCACCGATAAATTTTTCGAAATCTACGGGCATCTTCCAACCTTTTTTTGGTGGAACAGGTACTCGCTTTGGAGTGGGTCGGGCGGGATTTACAGAAGATGGAGTAACGGATTCTGCGGAAGATTCCATACGCACCGGTTGGGGCGTAGGCGTGGGGTTGTCCGCTTCGGGTATCACGAGCGGATCGCTCATTGGATCATCCAATATGGGTGTTTCGGAAAAGGAAGTCTCTCCAGAATTGAGCTGATTTTTTACCATCTCTACCTCCCGCCGTAATTGATTTAACTCATGCTGTACGGTATCCTGCTTACGATTGAGGGCATCCATTTTCGCCAGCAACTGACGCAAATAAGCTTCATTTATTTCCATGAATAATCTTTTTTCAGGTAGAAGTTATAAAAGAATGAAGCACAATAGCTGCAACTAAGTCATTGATTAACAACTTCGTAAAGTTGGGTCATTTTCCGAACCAAAATAGTAAATCTTAGCGCAATACAGGTGAAATTATAGACGAACAGGTATTTTTTTGAGAATAACTGCATTAATTTACGGAAAAGCAGAAGAATAGTTTGAGGCTTATTCTATATTTTAATAATATAATAATAACTAAAAAAGAAAAAAAGCCGTAAACTATCGTTTACGACTTTTAGTGCCCGGGAAGGGACTCGAACCCCCACGCCTTGCGGCACACGCACCTGAAACGTGCATGTCTACCAATTTCACCACCCGGGCTTTTAAGGCAGCGGCAAAAATACTAAATAATACTGATACACCGTATCAAGTTTTTCAAAATAAATCACTGCCATTTTCGAATTTTGTACCAGAATTATTTTCCGAAAAAAGCACTACTAAAATTAGCTTACTGTCCTCCTCCATTAAGCGGTAAGGCCTTTTGATTTTCGGAAGGTGTTCCATTTTTCATCATTGCTTTTTTTCGCTTATTTTTTAATTGAGACTGGGGAGTATTGAGGGATTGATTCAGTTGTTTGTTCTTCTGTTTACCGGCAGTATTTCCCCGGGGGTGCACCAATTTCATTTCTTTTACCAGGTGTCCGGCGCCAGCATATTTGTCGATGATAAAAAGAATATAGCGAGCATCTACCATAATATTTCGGCAGATCGAAGGATCATAGTTGATGTCACTCATCGTTCCTTCCCAGACTCGGTCAAAGTTAAGACCTACCAAATTTCCGTTGGCATCAATTGCCGGACTACCGGAATTTCCTCCGGTGGTATGATTAGAACCTAAAAAGCAAACGGGCATTTTACCATCTGCCGTGGCGTAATTACCATAATCACGGGAAGCGTTCAGTTCAAGCAATTTTTTAGGAACATCAAACTCGTAATCTCCCGGTTCGTACTTTTCAATCACACCATCCAAAGTAGTCAGTGGATCGTAGGTAATTCCGTCCCGGGGATGATATCCCTGTACTTTTCCGTAGGTCACCCGCATGGTAGAATTGGCGTCCGGCCAGAAACGTTTGTTTGGAAAAACCTCCATTAAGCCAGCCATGTAACGTCGTTGTAAGTCGGCAATTTTTCCGTTAATTTCCCGATAAGGGCCCGCTATTTTTTCCAGATAAGTACTGCTGATCTCCGTCGCCATTTTAAATAGCGGATCACTCTTTATGCTTTTGATCGCAGCCTCGGGGCTTTGGTTAATAGTTTGTAACACTTTATTTTTATCTAAAACCATTGACATAGCAAATACTTGATCAGCTAGTTGATCGTAATCCCGAATTCCATTAGCCATCAGATAATTTTGCATAGAAGCAGAAATTTCTTTGGCTCCATCGGCGTTGCCGTACATTTCTGTCAGGCGTGCAAAGACCTGCTTATCGATGTTTGAATTATAATTTTTATAAAAACTTTCCATTGGTCCGGCAATCCGTGTCTTGTATTTATCGTATCCTTCTTTTCCGTTTTTATCGTAGGCATCCGACAGACGACGCAGGTAAGTGATGATACGCATCGCTTCGATATTTCTACCCATAATTTCGTTGTAGTAATTAGTGGAAAGCACGTAAGGCTCCAGCATTTCATATTGTTTTTTAAAAGCTGGCAGGATGTCTCCGTATCTATCTTTTAAATTTAAACTGCTATTCAGTTTATTGGTAAATCCTTTTTCCAGTTCCGCTTTTTTTCCCAGTGCGTTGGTAGCGATCAATCCTTGATTTTCGCCGATCCACTTTTTCCAATAATTAGCAACTCTGGCAAATTTACTGGCGTATTGGATTTTGGTTTTTTCATCCTTTCGCATTTCTGCGTCAATAATTTTTAGTGCCGCATCGCGAATAGCAATCCGAGCGGGGTTGACCGTTTCAATTAATTGCTCGACGGCAACGCCCGGTAGATATTGATTGGTTCGTCCGGGAAAACCAAAAACCAACGTAAAATCTCCTTCCTCCACTCCATCTAAAGAAATCGGTAAAAAGTGCTTAGGTGAATAAGGTTTGTTGTTTTCGCTGTATTCAGCTGGTTCGTTATTTAGTCCCGCATAAATTCTAAACAAGGAAAAATCGCCCGTGTGTCGTGGCCATTCCCAGTTATCGGTGTCGGCACCAAATTTACCGATGGACTCTGGTGGTGCGCCTACTAGCCGAACATCATTATAAGTTACCGTCGTAAAAGAAAAATATTGGTTACCGTGATAAAAGGGCCGAATCATTAATTCTTCAAATTCGCCCAATTTTGTGTTTTCTTTTAGCGTCGCCATATTTTTGTCAATCTGGGATTGTCGCTCTTTGTTGGTCATCTTATCGGTAACCCCGGCGAGCATGGCCTGGGTCACATCATCAATGCGTACGATGAAACGAGCGAATAAGCCTGGGTTGGCTAGTTCCTCCCGAAAGTTTTTTGCCCAAAATCCATTTTTTAAATAGTTTTTTTCCAGCGTTGTATGTGACTGAATCTGTCCGTACCCACAATGGTGATTAGTCAGTAAAAGTCCCTGATCAGAAATTACTTCGGAGGTACAAAATCCGCCAAAATGCACAATAGCGTCCTTAAGGCTTCCCTGATTGACGCTGTATATTTGCTCTGCGGTAAGTTTCATTCCCATTGTTTGCATTTCCCCTTCGTTCAGAGCTTTGAGCAGTTGGGGTAGCCACATCCCTTCGCCTGCACGCAGGGTAATGGTAGTGGAAAGGAGAAAAACAGTTAGTAAAATTTTGTTTGTCATACTATTTAATTTGGTAAAATTTTTAAATACTTCGTTTGGTAAAATTACAGAAATTTATTCTCAACCCAGCCAAAAATTTGTCAGATTAGATTACTTTTAAGCAAAAAATGCTTTTTCAAAATAACCCAATCGACTTAACCACCCTGCCCCAACTGGAAGATACGCCGATGGAGCGGCTAAGTCCTGCGTATCTTACGGTATCCTATTTGGGGACAGCGATTTTCTTTTTTATGCTTGCGTTGGTATTAACGGCGATTCATTTTTTTACAGACTTTGATGTTCCTTTCAGGGTCAAATTGGTAATTATAAGTGCTTGGTTATTCCTATTTTTATTTTCGTTGTGGCATACATATATGGATTTTCAGTTACAAGGTTTTGCCATTCGCGAAAGGGATTTAACGTATCGCTCCGGCGTATTTTTTCGTAGTACGACCGTTATTCCGTATAACCGAATTCAGCACGCAGAAGTAAAACAAGGCCCAATTGAACGAAAGTTTGATTTGCAGCGACTCGAAATATATTCGGCGGGAGGAGCTGGCAGTGATTTGTACATTCCCGGATTACCAGGTTACCGGGCGGATCAATTGAGGGATTATATTATTGAAAAAGTGGGAAAGCATGAACAGTAGTCCTTCCTCTTTGCGGGAAGAAACCCGTCAATCGCCAGTGGCCATTATTATTATCTTACAACGGCTTTTTGTAATTATTATAAAAAGTGCCTGGCCGGTTTTAATTTTCTATTTTATCAATCCGGAAAGCAAATTTGAATACTTTGTCGCGCTGATCGGAATTGGAGCCGTGGCATTGTCAACGGTTGGTTCACTCATCTCTTATTTTAATTTTTATTTTCGACTGGAGGAAACAGAGCTGGTGATGCGTTCGGGATTATTTAATAAAACGTTCCGCACCATTCCTTTCGACCGGATACAGACGATTAGTTTTACCCAGAATATTATTCATCGAATTTTTAACGTCGTCCAACTGGATTTAGATACGGCAGGTTCGAGTGGTAGTGAACTTGCCATTAAGGCACTGAGCCATTCCAAAGCAAATGAAATTAAATCGTTTATTTTAGATCGCAAAGAAGCGTTCCCCACCCAACACGAAGAAAATGAAATGCCCCAAAAACTGGAGGATACACACCAGTCTGTCATTCCAGAAAAACCAGGAAATACACTCTTACACCTTTCCATAAAAGATCTATTGAAAGTGGGCGTTTCCCAAAACCATCTGCGCACCGTAGGTATTATGGTCGCCTTTATATTTGGACTTACTCAATACGCAGAAGACTTACTAAGCAAGGAAAAAGAAGAAGAAATTTGGTTGTTACTTTTTGGTTCGGTAGTGATTATCACGACCCTGATCGTACTATTATTCGTTGCTGCTTTTTTTCTGAGTTTAATAAATACCGTTTTAAAATATTATAACCTGCGACTCCTGGCATCCGAAAGAGGCTATACTATTACCGCTGGCCTGTTTACAAAAACCGAACAATCCGCGCAACACCAAAAAATTCAACTGCTGGAATGGCGAAATAATCCAATCAAACGATTCTTCGGAATTTATACCCTCTACCTAAAACAAGCTGCCAGTGCTGCCTTAAACAGAAAACGGACATTGGTCGTTCCAGGCTGTTACCTATCACACATCAAAGCCGTTCGGGCCAGTTATTTTTCTAATTTTAATACAGCCGATTTTAGTGAGTATGCGATCAGTCCACTAATCGTAGGACGCATCGTTTTATACCTTGGCGTTGTTCCAGCGTTGATTTTTGGAACCTTATATTTTCTGAAAACCTGGTGGGGATTATTACTTCTGGGATGGATTCCGGTGGTCTGGTTTTTCGCGCGCATTTATTACCAAAAGTGGCGCTATGCCATCAGCTCAAAAGGAGTCTATCTGACCAAAGGATTTCTGGGACAACGCGCCGCTATTCTATTATGGTACAAGGTACAATCGGTTAAACTAAAACAAAGTCCTTTTCAACGGCGCAAGGATTTAGCCACGCTCGAATTTTCCACTGCGGGAGGAAATTTAACACTCCCTTATATTTCTTTAACTCAGGCAGAGGCACTGCGGGACTACGTACTTTATGCAGTAGAACGAAGTACAAATGACTGGATGTAAGTACCTGAACAAAATATATTTTTAAAAATAAATCTATCTACTACGCTCCCCTTCTAAACGACCTTTTTTTACCGTTTTTTGGAAATATTCAGCCGAACCCAATATCCGACCAAACGGTACGTACTGCTTATATTTCTCCGGAAGATGGTATGTTAGCGCTGACCGTAGTAGGAGTAGATGGAAAAATCATCAAACAGATTAACCAGGAAGTTTTGACTGGCACGACCATAATTGATCTGGAATTACCAGAACTTAGCAACGGCGTTTATTTTCTGAGAACGACACTGGGAAACACCAGTGAACTACCCCGACCCAAGGGTACGGGGCATCAAAATCATCCCAAAAAGGAGTTTTGATTTTTCAGCGTTTCATCACAATCTGCATTCTATAAAGAATGACTTACAATCGCTCCACGCTTGTTTTCTACCGTCCCGGTAGAATATTGTTTTAAGCCCTCACGGTGGATATTTTTCGCAGCATTCAAATC
>CALLLR010000264.1 GCA_938008185.1 uncultured Saprospiraceae bacterium | reverse complement strand
GGCGTCCTCCATGTAGATCATTGGTAGTTTGGTATCCGCTGCTAAAAAACAGGTAAATTTACCTTTTTCCAATGCCTCGTGAAAAATATCAACGGCATAATCCGTCGTACCGCCACCCGCCGCAGACTGATAACTGATGATCCCGGGATAGCGTAAGGAGCGAATGTCCAATCCATATTTTGTAAAATAATAATTACACCAGTTTTCGGCGGCGGCCTTACTAATTCCGTAGACCGTCGTAGGATCGAGGTAGCTCAATTGCGGTGTATTAAAAGCTGGCGCATTTGGACCAAAAGCAGCGATGGAACTAGGAAAAAAGATACGGTCAATCTTATGCGTACGAGCAGTTTCCAATACGTTAAACAGGCTATCCATATTGATTTGCCAGGTACGCAGCGGGTCTTTTTCACCCTTGGCGGAAAGGATGGCTACCAGATGATAAATCTGGGTAATTTTATAATCCTGAATGAGTTGGGAGAGTCGGTCTTTGTCCATGATATCCAGGTGTTCAAAGATGCCATGCGAGTCAGAAACGGATCGGATATCGGTAGCGATGACTTGATCATTTCCATATCTTTTTCGTAAAGATTCGGTTAGTACCGTACCAATCTGACCACCCGCGCCAGTGACGAGTATCGTAGGTTTGCTCATAAGTATTTGGTTAGCTGTTATCTGATTGCCAAATTAATGACAATTTATCTTTCTATTTATAATTTGGTTGTAAACTAAGTATTCCTTTCTATTTTACCAAGCCGAAATAACTTCGTTTTAAGTCGGCCTCAAAATACCGTTTTTAACGGACTTTGATATGGTTTTTATTATTTGTTTCGTCACATTCTCTAACTTGTCCAAAAGTATCCAGTTCCAGAACTATTACGGGCGTAAATTTAGTCATGGTGTTGGTATCGAGGCGAATTTTGGTGGTGTGGGATTCCCCGGGTAAAAGTGGACCGGCATTTTTAGAACGATTCCCTACCACCGAACCGCCCAGTACCAAAGCTCCTTTGTTCAGTTTACTGGAACTAGTCATAAACGCTTTTACCGCAATATTATCATCTTCACTTTTAGAAGTTCCTTCAATGTTAGCCGGCCCTTTACCGTTGTTTTTTATCGTGTATTCGATGATCACATAATTTCTTTTTTGTTTTAGAACGCGAAGCGATTCAATTCGTAAATCAGGGCAAGTTTCGGGATCAAAGTATAAGGATTCATCCGGAATTTCCGTGGTAGTAGCTTCTATGTCTTTTTGCTCGTTGGAGGAAACCGGATTGTTCCCGGTAACTGGCAGAGAGGGAGTCGTTGTTTCAGAGATAATTTCGGACGATGGGGGAGCGGCACCACTGTTGCCGGCAGTCAGTAAGACTTCCATTTGTTGTGGTGGTGAGATTTTTCCGGCGATTACCGCAAATTCCTGGCGTTTTAAGGAGGCGATAATATCTGACAGATGGGGCTGCATTTTTCCATTTTCAAATACCGGATCAAAACGAACTACCATTTTCTGCATATCCTGAGAATCTTCCTGACCAAATTCCAGATCCTGCCGCCCCGTATTAACGGTTCGAAAGGCGATCCTAACCATTTTATCTGTTTGTTGCAGTACTTCCAGATCAGCCAGGTAAACGCGATAGCCGGTGTAAGCTTTATTGGTTTGTCCAATCACTGTGAGCGTCGAGAGAAGAAAGATGGAAAGTAAGTAAGTGGATTTGTTATTTATTTTCATTTTACAAAATGTAAATTAATGGATTCTAATATGGAATTATTAAACAACTTTATGAATTGATCCTGAGAACAAATTTTGATATTATATTCAACGTTTCAATACCTTACGCAGTGCCTTCCTTGTCGTATTTTCCTCCGCCACCTCCCCTACGTCGGGATTGGTCCGTTATCCCAAAATATTCAACGGCCGGTTAATATTTTCTTCCAGGGAAATAAAAGTTTCTGTCCGTTGTATTCCGCTGATTTTCTGGACTTTATTGTGGAGTATGTCCAGTAAATGTTTAGTGTCACGACAAACAATCCGGGCAAAAATACTGTAATTGCCAGTGGTGTAATGTGCACTGACCATTTCCGGAATATCCCGTAAAGCCTGGATCACTTCTTCGTAATACGAACTTTTCTCCAAGTAGATTCCTAAATAGGCCGTAATATCATAACCAAGTTTGGCTGGATCAATAACGAGTTGAAAACCTTTAATAATGCCCATTTCCTCCATTTTCTTCATCCGAACGTGAACCGTACCACCGGAAACGTGGACTTCCTTGGCCACTTCGGTATACGGTAGCTTGGCGTTGTGCATCAAAACAGATAATATTTTTCGATCAATTTCGTCGATTTCCATAGTGTTTAATTTTGTATTTGGTAACGGTAGTGTAATATCGGGATTTTTTTTATAATGGACGAACCGTGCGTAGGTAGACTTAGAAAAATAATATTATTTTTGTTACTATGATTAATACCCCTGATTCAAATTCTTCTTCTAATAATCCCCGTACCCTAAAAGTCTGGATTCCACTGTTGATGTCATTGATGGTCGTAGGAGGAATGGTTATTGGTATGAAAATGCAAAAGATTCCCTTGGTTCAAACGCGGGGAATTCACGCATCCAATCAGCGTATTGCCATCAACGAAGGAAGTAAAATCGAAGAACTTTTACGGTATATCGAAAATCGATACGTGGACGAGGTAGATCGCGAGAAATTAGTAGACAAAGCCATCCGTACCATTCTGGACGAGCTGGATCCTCACAGCAGTTATATTGATGCCGATCATTTAAAATCGGTTAATGAACAATTGCAGGGAAATTTTGAAGGAGTTGGAATTGAATTTTTAATGGTTGATGATACCATCCTGGTCGTATCACCCATTAATGGTGGTCCTTCGGATAATGTGGGTATTCTTGCGAATGATAAAATCATTTCTATTGAAGACAGTATCGTAGCGGGCGTCAATATTACCTTTCCGGAAATTGTTACCAAACTAAGAGGCGAGAGAGGAACCACCGTGCAAGTTGGTGTACAACGTAAAGGTGAAAATGAATTGTTATACTTTGATGTTGAAAGGGATGAAATTCCGATTAACAGTGTGGATATCGCTTATATGCTGGATGAAAAAACGGGCTATATTAAAGTAAATCGTTTTAGTGCCACTACTCATATTGAATTTATGGATTCGCTGGAGTATATGGTAGAAAAAGAAGGCCTAAAAGATCTTGTGATTGATCTGCGGCAAAACCCCGGTGGTTATTTGCAGGAGGCTACTAAAATGCTTAGTCAGTTATTTGATGAAAAACAACAATTACTCGTCTACACCGAAGGACGCACCGTAAAAAGAAGCGATTACGAAACGACGGGACGTGCTTTTTTTGAAATAGGAAATATTGCACTTTTAATTGATGAAGGTTCCGCCTCGGCTAGTGAAATAATGGCGGGTGCCGTTCAGGATTGGGATCGCGGCGTGGTCGTTGGTCGCCGGTCCTTTGGTAAAGGATTGGTGCAAGAGCAATACACGCTGCGCGACGGGTCGGCACTCCGACTGACCGTGGCCCGGTACTTTACACCCACTGGGCGGTCTATTCAAAAATCCTACGAACCGGGAAATGATTACGATGGAGATATTGCTAATCGCGTGACCTCGGGCGAACTATTCAGTCAGGATAGTATTGAAATTTTGGATACACTCAAATATTATACTAAAAGAGATAAAAGAGTGGTTTACGGTGGTGGTGGAATTACACCGGATGTTTTTGTTCCGGTTGACTCTTTAGAACTGAACCGGAATTTTCTGGAACTACGGGAACATATTCCACAATTCGTTTATCGCCAACACGAAAATAAAACGGATAGGTTTAAAGATTATTCCATCAATAATTGGATAAAATCCTATCGGGTGACCGATCAGATGATTGATGACTTAGCCGACTACGCCAGAGATAAAGGGGTAGAAATAAGCCCCGAAGAATTAAAAGAAATTACCCCCCTGATCAGGACTAGCCTGAAGGCTAGAGTGGCCCGTCAGTATTATGGCGAAGAGGGTAGTTTTAAGGTTCTGAATCAGGCGGATGAAGTGGTCAAGACTGCTATTAAATCGCTAAAAGGAAAAGAACCGGTGGCGTTGGAGTAAAATAATACCCCGGACAAACGAAGATGGAATTGAAGAAGGTATATTGTTTTATTTGGTGCTAGCAATCGCTTGTTTTTAATGTTTCAGTTTTTTTCAACATTCATCTTTTAGTAGTTGCTAACTTTTTTTACTTCCCAAAATCAACGTCTCGCCAGCTCCCAGACTTATCCCATCCACGCTATTTTCTTTATTACCCAAATTAATCAAACCACGGAATTTTTTTCCATCGCTATTTTTAAAATTAATAATTACTACGTCTTCCGTTTGGAAATTAACGCTGGTAACCCTGGCCAACTTCCACTGTTTGACGGCTTGCCATTCCCCCCAGGTTTCGGCTGGGAGCTGCTCCGACGCATCTGAAATTACGGAAATATCCGAAAACAATGCGTTGATGAAAAGGATCGTAAACTGCTGCGCTTCTGTCAAATTTTTTGTAGCAGCGAGCGTAATCAGATTAGCGGCGGTACCGTACTGCGCGTAGGTGTTTCGTTGCAGCAAATTCTTTAACTGAATCCTGGCCGTGGCCGCATTGGGATCTGCGTAAAGCAACGGAAATCGGGTTTCCCAGGTTTCTAATAAATCACTCGTCAGCGAGGTATAATTGGCGTATAACCATCCCGTAGCCGTTGGAAGATCGGTTGCCCAAATGATTGCATCCGGACAACTGTTGCGCAGCATTTTTGTAAAATCGTTGGCCGCCTGTGCCCGCGTTTTAGTTTTACGTGGGGTGGCAAAAGCAGCGGATAAATGGTCAAACTTAAGAAGGTCTACTCCCCACTGCGTAGTAACAGTATAGCAAAATACTTGTAAATAGTCCTGAACACCGAGATCGTACGCATCCAGTACCTGAAAAAGTCCAGATGCTGTGTTTATAGTGACGGGATTATTGGTTTCATCCTTCAAAATCCATTCTGGATGTTGTCGGTAAATATCCGATGTTGTGGAACAGAGCAATGGAGAAATGTTCATTCCGACTTTTAATCCGGCCGCTTTTATTTCCGCAATGATCGTGGGTAAGCCATCCGGAAATTGGTCGTTGGAAAATAACCAGTCTCCTGCTTCTTTTGCGTAGCCTGCACCGATCAGGACAAAATCCGCCGGAATATTTTCTTCCGTTCGGTGGACCAAAAAATTGCGAATGGCCAGCGCCGAATTTCCGTTTCCAGCCACACTCGCCATCCACCCGGTCACGGGTTGTGCGGGAAATCGCGGACCTTCTATCGCCGAAAAATAATTTTTAAAAAGAGTTTCTTTTTTACCTGTACCTACGAGTAAATCCAGCAATGGGAAAGAATGCCCTAACGCTAATGCTGCGATATCTTTACGAACAATTATTTCCTGGTTTTGGGCATCATACTCAATGCTGGTAAAAGCCGTTGTTTCATTTAAGGAACCCAGGAAGAGTCCTTTTGTTTCATTGCCGGCGAAACCATAATGGAAAGAACAAAAAGGACCCTGATTTGGAAATATCGGTGCTTGTTGACGAAATTTTTTTTTTGCGGAGAGCCAGCCACGACCGGATCGTTTTTCAGATAATAAGTAATTACCGCTGCGGTGGTCTGGTAAAAATCCATTACAAAACACGGAGGTATTCAAAGTCAGCGGTACGGAAAATCGTAACTCAAAACCCTTTAGGATTACCTCTTTTTTGGGATGAATAAAAATCTGAAATCGATCGTGAGCGTCGGTGTGAAGACTGGTGAAATCTGCGTATAGTGCTTCACTGGAACTGGTTTTATCAGGTATCAGATCAAGGGACTCCTGATCAAAGATTAGCTTGGCAGATTTAAATGTAAAGGTCATAGTGGAGAATTAATTACTCAAAAATAGTTAATTATTTTTAGTGCGTGACGAATTCCTTGCTTTTTGCTGGTTAGTCAGTTAGCCAGTTAGCCAGTTAGCCAGTTAGCTTGTTTGCCAGTTGGCTTCCCTCTAACGCGATTTTACGTTAGAGAGAAGCTAACCAGCTAATAGCTAACGAGCCAATTCCTAATAACTTTTAATCAACCTAACCAGATCATCCACGGTGATTTCCAATTCTTTTCCCATCCGCAATATTTCGTCTGACCCCGTATTTATATCCAGTTTTTGCAAGGCGTAATATAGTGGCAATGCGGTAGTTTTAATTTCGGGTTTAGTAGAAAAAAGCGTTTGTAAAAAATCGTAGGCTTCGTATTTCAATAAAGTTAAACCCAATGGTAAAGGTAACTTTTGGGTAGAAGGATGCATTAAGTATTGTGAAAAATAATGAAGCGCAGCATCTTCGTCTTTTTCATCATTTAGATAAATCAGGCCAAGTTGATAGTTAGCCGATGGGTCGTTAGTGGCCGCCGCTTCGGATAAAGTCATGATGGCCTGTTCTGATTTTTTAAACTGATGGTAGTAGAGTTGAGCCATCGGAAGTAGTGCCTCCGTACTTCCTTGTGTGATCGCTTTTTCAAAACTATCCATAGCGGCAGCGACATTCTGCTCCTCCTGCATGTGGAATAAGCCAAGGTTATATTGAGCCAAAATACTACCTTTTTTTGCGGCTCCGAGGAATGCTTTTTTTGCGGCGGTTGGACTATGTTGTTGTAAATGTAATAACCCTAAATTATTAAGCGCATCGGCATTTCCGGCCTTTTTGTAATGGGTAATTGCTCGTTGGTAGTCACTCGTTCCTTGATGGTAGGCAACTGCGAGTGCAAAGTGGTCAGTGGTTTTTGTTTTTTGTAAAAGTTGTATGGCTAACTGATACTGTTCTGAGTGGAGTGCCTGATAGGCGCGTTGACGAAATTGAAGGTCTGCGTTTGGTGTCGAACGGAGGGGTGCCCGTCCCGGAATTAGTTGGAAGCCTGGGGTAGTAATTAATTTTTTTGCTGGGGCAAACTGAGAAGAGGTGTCTATGTTTAACAAAGGAACTTCAGGAAAAATATTCTTCTGGTATTTTACTTTATTTTGTAACCATGTTTCGGTAAAATTTAAAATGGACGTTAATTTTTTCCGGTCTTTATTCCGGCCCAGACGAAGTAAATACCAGCAGTTAAACAATCGGTTCTTCAGGTGATAAAAATGATTTTTTGTACTGGTTTTTATCTTAACAATTAAATTGTTTTTCACTAATTGTGCCAACTGAGCAGAAATTATTTTTGATTCCATGCGTAGTTTGCTACCGAGTTCTTTGACGCTAATGGCTTCGTAATGTAAAGCAATGGCCTCTACGATTTGTTGCTGCTGTGCTGGCAGATCGTCCATGATGAATTTATAGGCAGGCGTCAGTTTATCCAGTATGTCAGAAAATAATTCCGTTGCAGTTAAATTAGGATTTTCTCTTAGAACATCTGATAACAATACAGTACATCGGGTATTTCCATTCGTCATTCTGCGAATTGTTTCGATGGCGGGCGCGGAGCGGTTGAGAATATTTTCGGAATCGCCGGGGAGTAATTTCGATAATAATTCTTTCGTGTGTTCAAACGAAAGTGCCCGCAGGTGTACTACTTTAAAAAATTCGTAAAATGGATGTTCGTACTGGTAGAAAGAAGCTGGTACTTCGGAAGCAGCTGCTATGATTCTTATTCGGGGATTGGTTTGTAAAATTTTTCGAAAGCGGTGACATTCTGCCGTAGAGAACTTTTGCAAAATAAGATCAAAATTGTCGATAAAGAGCAGAAGGTGAATTCCTTTGGTTTCCAAAAAGTCGAGGAGCGTATTACTTATATTTTTTTCGTATTCTTGATTTTTATCAATTTTATCAGATAAACTCCGCACCTGCGTAGTAAGTGTTTTTGCCGTAAGACCCTGATCATTTAATAACTCAAAAATTCGCTCCCACAATCTATACAAATGCCGGATACTGTATTCTTCTTCGTTAAAAAAAAGGGACTGTAAGGAAATCAGGAAAGGTCTTTGAATCGTGGATTTATGGAGTTGCGCAAGCAGGGTCGTTTTTCCCGATCCGTGTTCACCGTTGATCAGATAATGTTGCTCCGGAAATTCCATTTTACTACCGGTCAGGTCTTTCCATAGCCGATCATAAATGTGGGGATGTACCGTAAAATCCTTGTCCACCGATTCGGGACGAGGATTGTAAAGCGAAACTTTTTTGTTCGTACTCATACTTTTATACTATTGATGCAAAGCAGGATCTGAGAATAAATTTACCAAATAAATGATCATCATATCATACGTTACCCTTACGGGATCGTTGGTTTATACCGAATGGAAAAAAGCCTGCCTGCGTTCCTTGGCAGGCAGGCTCAAGGTCGGAGGCTTTGTCGAAACGTGAAATTTTTTGTTCATTAACAAAATTTTATTAAGAAGAAATTTTCATAAAATCGAGATTT
>CALLLR010000263.1 GCA_938008185.1 uncultured Saprospiraceae bacterium | reverse complement strand
CTGTTTTATATGCCGAATGATATGCAGGAGGACTGGCAACATGGATTGCCAAAAGTGATTTCTAATTTGGGACGGATTAGTATGACTTTTAGGGAGATGGTACCAAAATCTAAGTCAGTATAGTCCCTAAGCATTCTCATCTAAATACAGAAATTTTTCAAAAAAAAATCCCGTCCCGGCATTCTGCCGGGACGGGATTTTTTTAGTAGCGAGAGGGAGACTTGAACTCCCGACCTCTAGATTATGAATCTAGCGCTCTAACCAGCTGAGCTACCTCGCCATTCTTTTAGTTTGGGTTGGTAGCCGGGACTACCTCGCCAAAAACGTCCGCAAATATACCCTAAATTAAAAGCAGTAACAAAAATATTCAAGGTAAAATTCTCTTTTTTTGAAGTTGTTTAAGCTAAATCTTTAATTGCCCGTATAAATCCGTTAATTCCCTGATCTTTCACGCGATTAAGCAAGGTTCTGGCGTCGTCCTTATCCTCAAAAGCACCCACGACAATTTTATAAACCGTTTTTCCATTCAGTTCATTAATACTCACAATGATGGGAGCATCAAAGAGGGATTCCAGTTTTTCGGCCTGAATCAACACATTACCATATTCGGCGAAAGCCCCAATCTGTACGCCATATCCCGTAGGTTCCTGGCGACGCACCTGAAAGCGAAAAATACCTCGCCCAGCAGCGATAACACTATCGTCTACCACGGGCGGTTCGTTGCCTGAGTCTTTACGCCGTAAAGCTTCGGCAACTGCTTTATCCGCATTGACCCGACCATAGCCATATTTGAGCGAGTGGCCGTTGATATATTCACTAGGGCCTCCCACCTGATCTGCTGTTTGGGTAAGAATTTCTTTAACTTCCGCCGCGGTCAGCTCCGGATTGGCCGAAAGAATCAGGGCACAAACGCCCGCTACCAATGGACAGGCGGAAGAAGTACCACCAAAGTGTTTATAATTGCTACCACGCGAACGACCATCTCGCCACCAGCGGTATTCACCCGTTTCCCAGGAGATACCTTCGTCCCAGGAAGCACGGGCTGCGGTGATCGGCCAATCACCGTTGGATGGCGCACAAATGGTCACTTCTCTACCTCGATTGGAATAATCGGCATGCTCATCTTTGCTAGTGGTGGCAGCTACCGCAATTACATCCGGATGCGCTGCGTAGTAACTTACATAGTCAAGATCGTCATTGCCCACTGCAAAAAGAATAATACAACCTTTTCCGTTTCTTCCTTCGCGGGCCGCTTTGGAAATGGCCGCAATTTTCATTGGGTTCAGATCAAAAGCCGAGTCGGTCGTTCCCCAACTGCAACTGATGATATCAGCCCCATTGTCAATACAATAATCAAATATTTTTTCGGTTGCCCGTAAGCTAAACGAAGTTCCACTGACGGGCATAAATTTAGCAGCCGGAGCGGCACCAACAATTCCTACACCGTTACTGACCGCTAGCGCAACACTTGCGCAGGGAGTTCCGTGGGTAAATCGGGAATCCCCCATTTCTATCTGCGAAGAATCACTCCAAAGATCAAATGGCTTATGTACCTTTTCCACCAGATCGGGGTGGTTAATATCGAAACCATTGTCTACTACGGCGATGACGACCTTATCCGACCCCGTATTACCAAGACGAGCCCAGGCATCTACAATTTTAGCATCAGCTCCTTTTTTAGTCGTCCACTGTACATCGGTAATGAATCCGGGGTTACGAAGTTGCCATTGGTGAGCGTAAAGGGTATCGAATGGCTCACTAAATTCATATTCTTCCACCAGCGCGTCCAGGTCAGGTTCGGCCATCTTGACGAGGGAAGTTTTTTGTAATGCGGCCGCCACCTTTAAAGGATTAGGAGATTTGTCGGTTACTTTAAGAATAATCCGATCGGATGAACGACGTTCGACCATCTGGAGGTTGTATTCGTCCAAAATCAGCATTTGCTCCTCTTCGCTAACATCCTCCTGGAAGACCACGTAGATTTCACCCGTAGGGACCATGGGACGCTGACTCATACCGGGCACATAATAAACGTGGGTACCTACCTCGACTTCCTTTTCTTTACGAACTTCATCGAGTGTTTCGTCAATGGTTTTTCCGTCTTTATTAAGGGTTACAATCTTGAATCCCCCTAAATTAGAGAGAACTTCCTTTTTTACCGCATCTCTGTCTGTGACAGGCTTTTTGGATTTTAAGCCTACATAGCGGCTACTTTTTTTGAGGGTGATTTCTCCTTTACCACTCTTGATGGTGATTTTGCTCATAATATTTTGGGAGGTCTGAGACAGTTTTTGCCAAAGCTGTCGGTTTATGCATTTATCCAAAATTCATGGTTGCCAATGACAGTCATGAGTTGAATGTTTAGACAATGAAGTTGTTTAAGAATTCCAAAAGCAGTCGAGAGCTAGAGAAATCTTCTGCTGTTTTCATTCAAGTACAAACAACTTCAATGTCTAGGGATAAATGTACAAAAAAAGGAAGGAAGGTAAAACGAAAGGAGTAAAAAAAGGGAGAGGAGCTTTAGAAGCTCCTCCCTAACCCAAAAAACCAAATGAAAACATTCTTTATATCGAGTTGACAATAATTTTATTAAATCTAAAACTGTATAAACTGTGAGAATTTACAACTTTTAGAACTAAAAAACCCTAGTTTGTGATAACAAATTTAACATTTTTTTTTCAAAATACCAACAAAGGTTATAATGTGCAAAAATCCGGTTACTTTTTACATAACTCACCTATTTCTTAAAAAGAAATACTCATTGAACTTTTATTCTGAAATGTTTTGCACTGCAAAGGAGTTGCTCTACCGTTGGTTAGATACGGTGACACCCTATTTAGGTACGTTCCCTAATTAATAACTACCGTTCGCTCTTAACATATATGAAAATTGATCATTTATAGTTAACTTTGTTAAAAACGCTATTGCGATTGCTAATCGCCAGACTATTTCGGACTAGACTATGATTGCCTATGAATGTGAATGCCTTACGCTTCAAGCCAAAAATGGCGTGGAATGAACGAACCGCTAATATTTATCAAAAAATTGAGCGCGGTATTGATCGCTTACGATCTAAATGCAACGATACGCTGCCAGACTTGACCAATCCAAACCTGCCTGATTCAAAAGATTTTCTACTAGATGAATTAGATAGAATGTTAAAAGATGTAAATAGTATTAACGCCGATATTAAACGACTCCAAATCCTAAAATTATGGTTTTGTGTAGAGAATGCTACTACGATAAGTAACCTTCTTCAAAATAATGCGTATTTGGAGTATGACGAAGAACAGCTAGAAAAAATAATTAGAATAATTTCTTAATAGTCTTCTATCTTTTAATTTTTCCCCACCACAAATAACCACTTATAATTAACTTTTAAAAATAAACCAATGAAAATTAATTAACCATTTGACTTATCAGGTCAATACTACCTTTGAATCATGAGTACGACCAAATTTATTAGTACCGTATCCTCTATTATTTCCTCCCGACTCCAGTATATAAAGTTTAAGCAGCAGAAATTACTCGAAACGCATAAACTAACCGAAAATTCGGAGCAACCTTTTCAGATAACTGATGATGCTTCGGCGGCTTATGCACATACCCTGATTATGGAGTTTGAAAACTCCAGCAGAGCTATTCGACTATTAACGCTCATGTGGAATCATCTTAAGAACAATAACTCTAAAGTAATTTTTGAGCTACTTTCTAATAATAAATATCTAAATTATTCGGTGGAAGACTTATCTGTGATCCTGAATCTAAAATCCTCACAGTCCGTCTCTTTACCACTTAGCACACGACATAATTTAGGCGAGTATTAGATTAGATGGATATTTATTAGGCGGGAACAGATAATTTATCTAATACGATAATCTTTCTCTCTTTCTGATCTTTTATAAGCGCCCATCTCTCTAAAAAATCATAATACCTGATCGATAAAACCTCGGTAATTTCAAAGAGACTGGTCAACTGAGCCAATAAGTCCGCATCCATAGAATTCTCTTCTAATAAACCTTTGTATAATTCACAATTGATCTGATGCTGCATCGCACTATACGTAAGGGTAAGCACCTCATTTGTTAATTTCAACACGGGACTTCCGATGGTTGAATGCCCCAAGTTTCGCTTTAATTCTATGTTATCACGTAAAACCTCATAGAGGTTATAGCTCTTCCGTGATAGATAGTCAAGCCGACAAGTATTGGTCTCATATATAAGCGAAACGTTAAGATCAAGGTCAATAATCATGGAGCGAACTTAAGTTAATAAAAATCTCTACCAATATGTACGTATACATGTATAAAAGTTTCATGTGTAGTGTAGACTAAGATCAAATGGATGGAAAAATTTTCGTGATTCGCAGGGATTTAGGGAAGTATTTAACTATTTTCTATTAACAATTCAGGTTTCAGTCTCCAATCTTAGACCACTTCTTAAAGTCAAAACCTCCTGAAAATCACTTACTAATTAGATTATTTTACTAACTTTAGCTTTATTTTAATATTAACTTTCAAACCTCTATTATGAAAACAATAATGACCATTTTAATCATTGCCTGTAGTTCGATGTACTTACAAGCCCAATGTCCTAACACTCCCAGAGCAGGCATCCACGTAATTCAATACGGAGATGACTTGTATAAGATTGCTAATCTCTACAACATAGAATTACAGGATATAATGACCTGGAATAAGCTGGGCTATAATCAGCCGCTGATGCTTTGTCAGGAATTGATTGTACGGAATAATTCTACCCCAACGGAATACAATCAACCCACTGAAACTTTTACCTCCCGTGGACTTTATACCAAACAAGGTGGTAATAAACATCGTGTATCAACCGGACAAACCATGGCTGGCCTCGCAGAACTATATGGTTACAGTGAGGCGCGTTTTCGCGAATTTAATGCCATGGACAATAATTACCAACCACAAACGGGCGATATTCTGCTCTCCAGCGATTGCACTTGTGATCGCATTTCTTACACTAATGGCACGACCGATTATGCCGGCCTGGTCAATAATACAAATAATAAAAAACCCTACACAACCCCATATACCAGCACCAATACTGAAACCAGTACCAATAATAATCCTCCTCCAACAGCCAATACTAACAGTAGTGACGGAGCTACCAGCATGAATAATCAGGAAATGGAGATGGTCAATGAAATTAATTTATTACGGGGCAACCCATCTGGCTACATTCAGTATGTAGATGCCTACGTCAACGAACAACGTAGAACCGGTGGTTTTCCCGTCGATCAGGCCGTAGTCAATGAACTAAAGTCAGAACTTCGCCAACTCGGTCCACTGTCTATCCTATCTCCTTCCCAATGTATTTTTCAGGCAGCCAAAGAACACGGCATCGACCAAAAACCAACCGGTGATGTAAATCACCAGGGACGAGATGGCTCCTGGCCGTGGGATCGTGTCCGTAAATCCTGCCCGAACATGCAGGATGGTAACGAAAACCTCGTAGCCGGAACACCTAGCGTACGTACAGCAGTGATTTTGTTGTTGATTGACGAAGGTATCCCTACACGGGGTCATCGAAAAACTTTACTTAAACCTGAATGGCGCTATGTTGGTTGCTACAACGTCGGTACCGTAGGTTCTTTTCCTCATTATTGGGTACAAAATTTTGGGTACTAAATCTGATCCATTTTTAGCAATCGTCTAAACATGGGTCATCCCAAATTATTTATTCAGAAGTGATCAGCCAGTTAGCCCTCTTTTTACGTAAAAAGAGGGCTAACTAACTAAAAGCCAAGTTAATAAAACAAAAAACACAAATTATTGAACGGTCCCATGTGAAATAATATCCTTCCAATCTTATCGGCTTAATTTTTGGTTTTCCTTCCCCGCAAACTTCCAAATTACTTTTCTACTGGCCTGATTCTTGAATACGTCTTGCCAGCTGTCAACCTCCCACAGTCATTTTATTCCAACAAACTAAATTACTACCACTATGAGAACACTTATGGTATTAAGGTGGCTGATGCTTCCTACGGTGGCCATGATTCTTCCATCCTGTAATCAACTCGACTCCGTCAATTCGATTGACGATCTAGAAATTCAGGCGGATTATGCGCTTCCGCTCATTAATTCAACCACGACCATCCAGGATTTACTCGAAGCTTCTGACACCGAGGCAACCTTGATAAGTACAACCAGCGATGGCACCTTGACTTTTAATTATCAGTCGGATGGTCCCGAAGTAGAGGTTGGACAATTATTTGCAGACATTCCGGATTTTCCATTTGCCGTTCCCAACGAACGTGCAACGGTTGCCGTCGAAATCTTTCCAGGAGTTCAACTAGAAACCTTAAAACTGAAAGGTGGAACCATAAATTTTCAAATCTACAGTTCGGAACCTGAAGATATTGATATTCAGATTATTTTCTCTGATTTAATAAAAGATGGACAACCTTTTACTATTACGGAACGACTAATTAATCAGGGACAAGCACCACAAGAATTTGAACTAGCACCCATTGACGTAACCGGATATAGTCTGAGTTTAAACAACGAAGAAATGACCGTTGAATACATCGCTACAAAGGTAACCGACGGAAGCCCTATTACATTGGATGCAGTCGGCGGCTGGGGACGAGACTGGCAGTATGACCTGGTGGTTGGAAATTTCGCCTCCGAAGCGTTTACAATGGAGCAAGATAGCCTAACGATTGATTTATTTGATTTAGGGTTTGACGGAGAATTATCGTTAGCAAATCCTCAGTTAAGTCTGGTATTTAAAAACAGTTTTGGACTTGCCATTCGTACTCGTATTACGCACTTGACTATGATCAATGCCGAAGGAACCGCAGTATCATTAAGTGGTCAGTTTGCACAGGAAGGTTTTTTATTGGGCGCACCTGAATTCAACGAAATAGGCACTGAAAAACCCAGTACCCTGACCTTAAATAAAGACAATTCAAATATCGTAGAAATGCTGGCGATTCAGCCACAAAAAATTATTTACCAATTAAGCGGTGAAATAAATCCAGACAATAATACGGAGGTTGCCTTCATCCAGCCACAAAGTAAAATAACCACTTCCATTCAAGCGGTAGTACCAGCCCACGGAACCTTTAAAATGCAAACGGAGCAAAAGACCTCAGTTGATTTTGGTCAACCGGATCAATTGAAGTCTGCCAGTTTTAAACTCATTACCACCAATGGGATGCCGTTCGGCGCTCAGTTGCAATTCTACTTTTTGAATGATAATAATCAGGTACTGGATTCCTTATTTGATAATCAAAAAATGATTCTTGAAGCCGCCGCTGTAAACCCTGATGGATTTCCAATTACACCAATACCATTAACTACTGAAATTCAGGTACCCGCTACTCGACTAGCTGCCATGAACCAGAGTAGGAAGATGCTAATGAAAATTTATTTGGCAACTACTGATGATGGACAAACACCCGCCAAGATCACATCCGATCAAGCCCTGGGCGTAAAGCTGGGCGCTATTTTATCAATTGAAGAATAAAAAAATCAATATGAAAAATTTTACTACCAATAAGATTCAGAAAATTTACCTGTCCGGTAGATTTCATAAAAAATATTGCTTTGTGTTAGGTCTCCTTTTTCTGGGCATGATTCCAATACGGGCTCAAGATACCGGATTGAGTATGATGACCAATCTCTGGCAAACCAATACGCTGAACCCTTCTAAAATGACCGACCGGAGATTTATTTTTAGTTTTCCAGGAATTAGTGCCAGCATGGGAACTTCCGCGTTAACCTATAACAACCTTACCTCTACCAATGCAGAAGGTAAAACGGTCATCGTCGCCAACGATTTGATTGACCAGTTAAATAATAAAAACACCGTTTGGGCAAATACCGACTTTGAAACTTTTCACGTAGCTTTCGGAATAGATCGTTGGCAAGTATCAATAGGTCACGCTTTTAAAACCAATACCAGTATAACTTTCCCAAAAGAATTAGCTCAACTGGCCCTACAGGGCAATGCGCAGTTTCTCGGACAAACCGTCAATATTGCCCCCGAATTCAGTACCAGTACCTACGGCGAGTGGTCCATCGGTACAGCCATCAACTATGATCGTTTTACTTTTGGAGCACGGTTAAAAATGCTGGGCGGACTTTCTAATTTTTCTTCCGGGAAAGCGGTAGCGAGTGTTTATACCGATGGTGCAAGTGTTTACGAATTGACTTTAGCATCTGATTATACCATTAATTCTGCCGGGCTCATCAACGTGACCGGTCTGGAAGGGAATGGTGGTGATTTGGAAATTACTACTGCGGACATGGATGCATTGGATGCAGTTTTTGGACAGAACAAAGGACTGGCCATTGATCTTGGAGCGACATTCCGGGTTAATGACAAGCTAGAATTCAGTGGTAGCATTCTGGATATTGGGAGCATAAAATGGACAGAAAATGCGAAGGTTTATGCTAGTAAAGGAACTTACGAATATAAAGGCTTAGACCTTCTGAACTTAGTGGAATCAGAAGATACTGACTTCGGACAGATTGCGGATACCCTGAGTGAAATTTTTCAATTCAGTAAAGCCGACGAAAGTTACCGAACCGCGCTTTCGTGGCGTACTTACTGGACGGTCAGTTATCAGGTTTCCGACGTATTCCGCGTCGGTGGTTTGCTTCATACACGTCGTCTGAAAGGTAATTTTGATCCAACGGTAGCGGTAAATGCTGCGGTAGATTTAGGCCGCTGGTGGACGCTGGGTACTAATCTGAGTCACGGAAAATCAACGGGCCTTGCCATCGGTGCAAACACAGCCGTACGACTCGGTCCGGTACAACTTTTTTTCGCAACCGATAATTTACCAGCTTTGTTCAATCTGGTGAATAATAGTTACGCACACGCAAGACTGGGGATGAATTTGGGGTTTGGAAAACGAGACGATTAAGGAATATTTCAATATTGATTTTTTATTCCGAAAATCTTTTTAGATCCCGTTTCTCTTTATTGGTCAAACTAGCTATACCCTGCTTTCTGATTTTTTCTAAAATCCGGTTGAGTTCTTCTTCGGGGTCGACTACTTTTTCCAGTTGACTTTCTTCAATTTTTGACTTGAGGACTTTATATTTTTTTCCAAAAAAATCATCTACCATCATCAGTTCGGGGTAACGATACAATAGAAAAAAGAAAATAATGCAAGGCACCAAAAAGGCCGCCAAGACCCACGGATGACCCTCCAATACCCGGGGATAAAGCGCAATAGTCATCAACATTCCTACGATGGCGCCTCCAAGATGAGCATCGTGTCCAATATTTCCCCAGCTGTTTTTTATTCCAAAAATAGAAACAAGAATAAAAACAATTCCAAACGCCCAGGCTGGAAACTCAATGGGAATCATGATC
>CALLLR010000262.1 GCA_938008185.1 uncultured Saprospiraceae bacterium | reverse complement strand
ACACCTTATGCGGTCTCTTTTTTCATCATACTTCTTTGCTTATCAGTCGGGTAGCTACGGCTATCCTCCTTCTGCGCGCATTGTTTGATAAAAAAATAGTCTCCCCTAAGGTATCCTTTACTTTGATCCCGAGGCACTAGCAAAAACAAAGGATTTGTCACGCACCCAATTATTACTAAAAGACCAGATTTAGCCCTACTCTACCGTTGACATTATCGGCGGCAAAAGGCTGGAAGACATGTATAATGTTATCAGTGGCGGCGAATAGTTGTACCGGCCCCACTTTGAAGGTCGTATTTAATCCGATATTGGTGGCAGAATCGAAGCGATAAGCGTAGTTTACCCCAATATTGATCATTTTATGTAACTGTGCCTGGACACCGAGCGAATAGGCTTGTCGATTATTTCCGCTAAAATTTTCGTTGTAAAACAATCCATGTAAGGAATATTTATCCGTTACCTGAAAGGCAGCGCTGAGATAAATACGGGAAGGAAGATCACTGGAATATTCTCCATCCTGTGAAGTAAAGTTAAAGAGATTGTCAAAATTAAGGGTATCGATTGCGTTGGTCAGGTTGAGGCTATCCCCTTGTAAAATGTCCGAAAAATCTATTTTTACCCCTTCGTAAAGTTTGGTGCCTCTACTTTCGTAAATCCGGGCATTATCTTTCCAGTTTATTTTTGCCAAGCCGTCAATCCAGCTTAAGTTGACCGTTAGTTTTTCGATGGGTTTGAATTGTACGCCCAGGTCAAGCGCAAATCCGGTGTTGGATGAAAAGCCATTACTGAGGGATTCAAAATCAAAATTGAATCCATCCACATTATATTGTAGAATTCCTGTACTATTTAATTGATAGTCGGTCGTGATGGTGGTTTGATAATATTCGTCGGACGTTTCAATAAATGCTTCTTTTTTGGTAGTCATCGTATTTCCAATCCCCAAAAGAATTTTAGGGCGTACCGATAGATTTATCTTATCGTTTAGCTGATATGATAATCCTAAGGCGATTGAGTGGTAGATATCCTGTTGTAAATCCGGACCAATATCTACTTTTTCACCGATGTACTGTGCGTTTCCTTCTCCAATTAATTTGATATAAGTATCCGGGTAAAGAAAAGAACTGTGGTACTTAAATTCGTGATTTAATTGAATGCCTATTTTTCCTTTCCGTAAAAAAAATCCCACTGTCTCTATTTCCAGACTAGTAATCAATTCGTTTTCCGGACTGAGCTGCGCGATCCAGCTACCAAAATCAACGTCCAGACCTCCGTTGGGATTATCCTTAAAAATATCATTAAAATTCCCACTGCTATGATATAAATTAAATCCTACGTTTGGTAATCCGATCACCAGGTTGCTTTCAGGAAGTAAGGAAGGATTGGTACGGGAGGCAGCAAGATTATTGGGCATAAAGTGCAGGGATAATTCGTCCTGCGCCGTGCTACTAAAAACCGATAGCAATAAACATCCCGTTAGTAATAAAAAATTTTTCATGTTATTTCTTGGTTAATGTAAAGGAGGGTGGGAATGGAAATATGAATGGGCTGGATAAGACGCTTGTTTGTAAAATTCCGGGTATCCAGCTTAATTATTCCAATTCACATTCTACTTCTAACGAGTCACCCCTACTTTTAGTCCCATCCCTATTTTCACGTTTTGATCTGCTGTAATTCGAACGGAACGCATTCCAGCCTCGGGCGTAGAAAAACGAGCGCGTAAGAATAGATTGCGTGCTTCTTTGATATTTTCAAAACGGTCTTCGGTTACTCTGGCAAAAGCCTCTTCGGTTGTTTGCTCTAACGTATTTCCATCAGCATCTACGGTAGCGGCGGTAACCACAGGTGTTATTTCGGTAAAAAGAGAATCAATAATTCGTTCGTTTTCGTCCGCAAAAAACAATTGCAAATCAATGTTTAGAGGAATATTATTTTCAGAAAATAATTTAAACTCTGCGTAATCTATTTCACCGTATTCTTCAAAATCCACATCAAAATCAAACCGTTCTACTTTGATCGTATCGAATACATTATAATTTGATACCGCTCCAAAAACGGGCAGTACTACTTCAACCTGGACGGACAAAAAGCTGGAATCGGTCATAAAACCACGGATCGCCGTATTGCCATCTGGATTGGTCAAACCATCAATATCATAATCGACGGCCTGGGGTACCGCTTCCAGGAGGTCTACCAGGTTGGAATTTTCATTATTGAACGTAAAATTGGTTTCTTTAACTTCTCCAATTTCGTTGGCTTGTGGATAAGCAAAATCAATTCCCGCATCAATATCGGGACTGGACAACGGGAATATTTCATCGTCGACCGAAATAACGTCCAACACGTTGATGGAAGAACGGACGGGAAAGCCAAAAGAGTTTCTAACAAAGAAATTAATGGTGGGATCTTCAAAACGCAGCGTTCCTTCGGTCCAGTTTTCGAAGAAATCTATTTCGATGGTGTCCCGTTCAAATTCAAAAACCTCATTGCCCAAATATCCCTGAATGAAGGAAGCAGTAATGTCGTTAAAAATCACAAAAAAGCCTTTGAGGGTATCCCGAAATCCACTCGTTTCGCGGTAAGCATAATACTCTACATAAATAGAATCTTCCTCCACGCTCAAAGTATAACCCGATAGATCCAGAGGTGTCAGTAAAGCTCCTGCCACTGGTAAGCTGCCGGTATAAGATGAAGTATTTAAGCTATGCGTAAAAATTTCGCCGTTTTTGGTGAACGAAGGAATAGAAACGGTTACCGTCACATCTTCTTCGTGGTCAGAGGTAAAACCGTACCGAAAGCCACCCGTTTTTAAGATAGCATAATCCAGGGTCACCCCATTAGGTGCCACAAATGGCAGCGCAGAAACCGTGTCTGCTAACGGAATAGGAATACCATTAATAGTGTCCAGCACCGCAAAGATGTCCTCACTCCCACTCGACGTAAAATCACCAAAATATCGCAGAATTACCTGGCCATTTTCATCAAAAAACACGCTGGAATTTTCGTCAAAATTATCCAGTACTTCTCCCATTGCAAATTCGGTGGAGAATAACGGAATGGCATATTCAGCGTCAATACCGCTTGCGTCCAAGTCGTCTAATCTATCCAATTTTTGACATCCGGATATAAAAAATGTACCAACGATTAAGGTCAGTACAAAAAGTATATTTATTTTCATTGTTTTTAAATTTCGCCAGTTGAAACTGCTTTACGAGTTACAATAGTATCCAAAAGTAAGGGTATTTATACTAAATTAACACTTATTAACGGACAAAGCGTCCGATAAACGCCAGTTGATGAGGTTTGATAAATTTTGAGTTATATCCTCTAAGAAATCCAAATACTAACTTCCCGTTGAATCTTTGACTTTGTATACTAATTATTAGTAGCACTAGTTAAAAAAAAAAGCGTTTACCCCCCACAGGTATTACTATTTTTTTTATCTTTATGGGAAATTAACCAAATGGCCTGTTATTCTAATATCAGGTAAAAAAAACACAGGCCACAAAAACAATACTTATGGTCCAAAAAATTCCCTTAAAGAACTCAGATGAAACCGTTCTACTAGATGACAAAGTGCTCAAGGCGCTTACCAAAGAGCCAAGATTAAAAAAGATGAATTTCATCGAAAATCTCCGTCGCCATTCCAGCGGCTGTGCTGTTTTTCAAAAAGTTACTTCTAACAAGAAAAACAAAACTTACAAAACAGAAACGATCTACCTCCACCGACTTGTCGGCGAGAAATTTCTTGGAAAAGACAAGAATAAGCTTCACAACCTGGTCGGGGCAAAAAATGGCAATAAGCTGGATTGTCGTTTGGAAAATCTGGAATGGCGCTCGCGCGCTACCGCCAGCCGAACTCGTAAAACAACCAGCAAGACTGGTTACACCGGTGTTTACGAAGAAAATGGAAAATTTCGGGCGGTGATTTCCATCGACCAACAAACCACTCACATTGGTGTTTACGCTACGGCCGAAGAAGCCGCCATGGCTTACAATAAGCGGTCACGCGAACTTTTCGGCGATTCCGGAAAGCTAAATCTTATCAGAAAAAAATAGTGCTGATATATAGACTTTATGCCAAATACTTTATTTTTAATATAAAAATCCCGGAATTATTTTCAGATAACTTCCGGGATTTTTATTTTATATTTCTGTTTCGAGTCTCTTATAATTCTATGGTTTCTGCCAGCTTAGGAATAGCCACTGATTTAAACCCTTTCTTTCCCAGATATTTTACCAATGCTTCCTGTCGGTCAATTTCTCCGTGTACCAAAAATATTTTCTTGATTTTCTTTTTCTGATTTTTAATAAAATCGTAAATCTCTCCCCGGTCAGCGTGTGCGGAGAAAGAATCCATAATCTCAACATCCATCAAAACGGGTTTCCATTCCCCAAATAATTTCAGTTTGTCAATTCCGTCCCGCAGCATTCCACCCGGTGTATCCGGCGAACAATATCCTACAATCAACAAAGTATTTTTGGGATTATCCATATTGTTGAATAAATGATGTCTGACCCGTCCCGCATTCATCATTCCGGAGGAACTGATAATGATGGCCGGATCCTTGGTATCATTCAGTGATTTAGATACTTCTACTTGCCGGACGTAGGTCAGGGTATTAAAACCAAATGGATTATCGTCAATCAACAAATATTCGTTCAGATCATTATCATAACACTCTGGATGTGAACCAAAGATAGCCGTCGCATTGACCGCCAGCGGGCTGTCTACGTAAACCGGAATTTTGGGCAACCTTCCAGCCGTCTCCATTTGATCCAGCATGTAAACGATTTCCTGGGTTCTTCCTACACTAAAAGCCGGAATGATCAGTTTCCCTTTTTTCTCGACGCAAGTTTTTTTAATAATAGAAAGAAACTTTTCAATCTCGGCGGGTTTTCCTTCGTGGTCTTTGTCACCATAGGTAGATTCACAAATCAGATAGTCCAGTTCTGGCATTGGCTTGGGATCCCGTAAAATCGGTCGGTTGGGCCGGCCAATATCTCCCGAAAATCCAAAATAGGTTTCTTTACCGTCTTGCGTAATTTTAAGTGTAACACTCGCACTTCCCAGAATATGGCCGGCATCGCGAAACAAGACGGATACTTCTTCATTAATTTGGTACCATCGATCGTAACTGTTGCTCACAAATTGTCCCATGGCCTGTGGTACGTCATCACTCGTGTAGAGCGGAGTCCGCATCGGCTTACGGGATTTTTTTCTTTTCTTTAATTGTCTTTTATTAAAATAGTCGGCATCCCGCTCCTGAATTTTTGCGCTATCCAGCAACATGATCGCACACAAGCTCCGCGTGGCGTGTGTACAGATAATATCTCCACGAAAACCGTCTTTTACCAATTTGGGAATCCGTCCGCAATGGTCGATATGTGCGTGCGAAAGGATCATACAATCAATTTCGGTGGGCTTAAAATACCAGGTAGCGTTGAAACTTGCCATATCTTTTCTTCTTCCCTGATACAGACCACAGTCCATTAATATGGTATATCCCGAATCAAGGGTCAATAAATGCGCACTTCCGGTCACCTGACGAGCTGCACCACAAAACTGAATTTTCATTATTATCTTTATTTTGATTAGGCGGGAAAGATACGGAAAAAATTAAATTCCTACGTACTATTTCATTTCTCAAACTAAAACTGCCTGCAAAATTAAAAATAGCTTTGCAGGCAGTTGTGAAATACAAATGACTAATGGGGATGTTCCTGATTATTGCTTTACCTTTATCCCACCGTAGTCCAGGCGGGCCTTGATTACTTTTCCCTGGTTTTTATCTCCGACAAAGCCCTTTACTTCCCGATCGTTACCATCCTTTATTTCTTTGACGACCGTAAATTCGGAGGGATAGCGGATGTTGGCGTAGCGCGAGGACGCATCCAGTTGGTAATGGGTTCCTTCCTGCACTTCAATTTTATAATTCGTGTAACGCCCCCTAATTTCGAGTGCCGTGAAAGTCCGGTCCAGCATTTCTACCGTTGCACTGCCGTACTCCAGATCAAAGTCTGCCCAGTCTTTTAGATGGGTGACGGTATAGTCGCTGTACTTGGCCGAAGCTCGCACCGAATTGGCTAATTTGATATGGACATCATCGTATTTTCCGATGTTATGATAATCCTTTACCACCCCTAAGTGATAGTGATCATACTTCGTTTCGGAGCGTAAGTCCTGTGCTTCGTCGACCGTGACGGTAGAGTATTTGCTGAGGATATCAATATCCGTGGCGGTTCCAATCTTTATTTTACTATATTTTACATCTATTCCCAATTTATGGGCACCCACCAAATTTGCATTTCCATATCCCAGCATTAAACGCACATCATTATCGATTTCCTCCATTTGGATATTTCCATATTTTATCTCCAGATTGACGGAACCTTGCAAAGCGGCTACGTAGCTATCCCCGTATTTATTGAATAAATCCAGTTGATTTGTTTTAGGCATATACACTTCGTAGTTGATTTTATAACTATCATTTGAGTCTCCACCCCACCAGGAGCTCCAACCACTTTTGGAAGCGATTTCGGTGGTAGCACTCACAAAATTACGACTGCTGTTGAAGTCTATTGTAATTCTTTCAAAAACATCCTTCGCCCGATCATCGCTGTGTGCGTCTACGGTGATGACCACTTCGACTTTCACTTCGTTATTATCCCAAGTTTTAATTTCTACTTTTCCGTAGCGGTTACTGATTTTTACAGTACCATCAGCGGTAATGGGAAACTGTTTGTTAATGGTTTTGGAAAATTCTTTTTTTACATGCGATTTCTGGCGTTGATCCGGGGTATTGCGTACTGCAATACCGTTTGCCTGACCAGACCAACTTACCAGCAAAAGGCAAATAAGAAGGGTTAGTGATTTATATGTTTGTTTCATCAGAATTACTTTTATTTGTTTGACTTTTTTTATGCTCTAAGTTTTCTAATACCTTTTCTAAAATGGCTGCTTTTGCCTGATAACTATCGATCATGGCGTTGATGACGTGTTCTTCACTTCCGGCGGGCACTGATTTCAGCTCTTCCGAAAGTTCCCTGAGGTGCTGATCTATCTGTGCGAGATCAGGGGCAATATTTTTTCGTTCATTGTACTGCACCAGTTGTGCTTCTTTGTTTTTAATTTCGGATTCGTAATAGGTTTTCATGTCTTCTACCTCCCGAAAGATTTCGTTGTCCGAAGCCAGGTTATTCTGGACGCTATTCCCTAGACTGAGCTGGCGACCGATGATGGCTCCCACCCCCAGTAACAAGACCACGGAGGCGGCCATCGCCATCACCCGCCAAAGGCGGATGCGCCGGCTTGCTTTGGTTACCGTATGCTGCGTGTTTAGTTCTTTATCAATCGCAGCCCATACTTTCAGGCTGGGAACTGCATCGTCAAATGCTTCCCGGTTGTCCCGAATATAATCTTCTAATTGATCTTTCATATTTTGGCTTGTTAGCTTGTTAGCTAGTTAGCTGGTCGCTGGTTGGCTTCCCTCTAACGTAAATAATGTTTTTTTTTACAAATTGCCACAAAGACACTAAGACACTAAGACACTAAGACACTATGTCACTAAGGATTTTTCCGAAAGGAAAAACGCAATTTCTTTGTGACTTTGTGACTTTGTGGCTGGATTATTCCTAATTAATTGCTGCCACTCCTTCTTTCAGCCCCCTGCCTTCCTCACGCAAGCAGGTTTAACAAGCAAAACGCCTCAACATCTCAACAAGCAAAGCGTTTCAACAATTCAACATTTCAAGGTCCCGAACATTTCAACATCTCCCTCAACTTTTTCTTCGCCCGGCTGTATTGTGACTTGGAGGTCGCTTCGCTTACTTCCAGTATTTCGGCAATTTCTTTGTGGTCGTATCCTTCCATTGTATATAAGTTAAAAACCATGCGGTAACCGTCCGGCAGTTGACTAATTGCATATTTTATGTCCTTTACTTTCAATGGAAGATCTACGCTTTCTTCCTCCGTTTCGTCCCAACGATCATCGTATTGATTTTCTAGTGTTACTACCTCTAACCGTCTTTTCTTTAAAAAGTTAATACAATTGTTGATAACAATACGCTTTATCCACGCCCCGATGGAAGATTGAAAGCGAAATGTGTTTATTTTACCATAAATATCCACGAAAGAATTTTGCAATAAATCCTCCGCGTCCATGTCGTTTCGCAACATCCGCAGACAGATATTATACATTGCTTTGGAGTATAGCCGATACAACTCAAACTGAGCCTGTCGATCCCCCTTCATGCAATTTTCAACAATTTCTCTATGTACTTCCTGGTATTCCAATTCCGTTTCGTATAAGGTGTTCGAGTATAAAGACCTGAAATTACTAAAAGGGTTGCATTCTTTTTGAAAAAGGGTAAAAATATAATTGCCACAAAGACACAAAGTTTTTTTCCTTTGAAAATTTGAATGTACCGGTGAAAATAGAGCCTGTCACAAGACTGTAGCCTGGGGCTGCTTTGTATCTTCCAGGTAAATATTCGTTATCTAACTATAATCTGTTTATATCCCTATGAAATTTTCGTACCTCGTCCTTCTATCTACTATCTTTTGGCAGCCGATCTTCGCCCAAAATTTAGTTAAAAATTCCAGCTTTGAGCAATGCGAAGCCTTGGATTGTCTGTCCTGCAACATACACGAAGAGGAGTTTTCTAAAAAAATGTTTCCGTGGAATAATCTTAAATTATTTTATTGACAATGTTGCGGTAAAAGAAATTTCGGTAAAAGAAAAAGAGCTACTCAAAGATGTTTCTGAATAACAAAAGTGTGTATTTCGGATTAGCCAGCCTTGTTTAAGGGCAATTCCCTTTACATTGAAGAGAAAATTGAATTTGCCATTGCCATTGAGTTTACTTATTTCATCCTAACCATCTGCGTCACTACCTTCCCACTATTCAACTCCAATGACAAAATATAATTCCCTTCCGGAAAATCGGCTACCGGGATTTCTAAAGCTGACTGACCATTACTCGGCAGGTCCATCTCCACCAATATCTGCCCACTAAAATCATATAATTTAGCGCTTTGAATGGGGCGGTCTGCTGCTGAGGTAACCTGTAAAATATCCGTGGCAGGATTGGGGAATATTTTTATATCTAGTAACGAAAGATCAAGATCTGTTTCTATACTCGTCACCAGATCTTCGCAAGTAGCGGTACCAAAACAGCCGTGTTCGTTGACGCGCATAAACCACACTTCGTTATAACTACCTTGCGCACCGGTCATTCCAAGTAGGAGCAAATCGCCATTATCTAGCTCGACTAGATTCCGGATAAATCTTCGGTCGTTTGGTTCCGGATAATCGGGATGGTAATATTGCTTGGCCCAGATGGTATCACCCTGGTTGTCAAACTTGGTTACTACGCCATATCGCTCACTAGGCATTTCATTATCAAGATGGGTTCCCGTTACAAAGAAATAATCTCCATTGCCAGCAGTTACATCACCTCGCTCAAATTGTTCTACATTTGGGTATTCAATATACTTATGGAAAAGAAAATTTCCATCCGCATCGTACCAATCCATTCGTACTGGAAAGGGATTGTAAACAAGACGGTAAGCAAAATCATCGAATTTATCTACTTCGTATAATTGGAGGATATTTCCGTTTGATAGTTCGGCTATACTAGCTATAACTGCTCCTCCACGCAGTTTTTCTTCCCCAAATGATTCCCAAACCACATTACCAAGATTGTTAATTTTCATTAATTGACTACGTATATCGTTTACTCCTAATTGTTGATTCAACGTGGCAGCCAATAGCAAATGATTATCAGAAGATACAACAGCTTTACTAGGATAAGATATGTATCCAGTACTGTTATAGTTCCGAGGTCGTTCTCCGACGCCTTTAGATCTATGTCAATACCATATGTATCCAGTACTGTTATAGTTCCGAGACCATAATTCTTGACCTGAGGTATCTATTTTTTTGAGATTAACCCGACGATGGTAAGGCTCTGTTCTTTCACTTACAGAGGTTATATAAAGATGATTATCAATAGCCACTATGTCATTCGGAAAAGAGAAATCCAAATCCGTTTGAAAATTCTGCTGCCAGATAGTTTGATCTGCTGCGTCCATTTTCATTACTTTTAGATTATTCTCAATTGCATTATCCTTTCCATAAAAATAGTTATTCCCATTTTTTTGAGTAAAAGAAAATACCGGAAAAGTAAAATTAGGAATTTCAATATCCAGTCGATTATTACCCGCTAGATTAGATGTTATAACTGTTGAAGTATCTCCTGGATAATAAACTGTAGGCATAAATACTCGATCAATACTAGAGTTAATAAATATCCCTGCAGCATTCAAACTCTTATTCTCAATGGAAAATAATTTATGACCGTAGAACTGACCATAGAGTCCCTTGGAAAAGATAAAAATCATAAAAATTAGACAGATACGCATAATCAGATAGTTGATTTTGAGTTGATTAGTATTTTAAAGTTACTAATTTCAAAGTAAATTAGTTTTAAAATAGTTTTAATTCTCAATAATAATCTTTCGAGTAGTCATTTTTCCATTTTCCAATTGAAGCTGTACTAAATAGATCCCTCTGTTTATTTCCGTTGTTCTTATTATGGTAGATTTGTAATTTCCTTCTTTTACAATAGTGCTTTTTCCATAGATATCTGTTAATATTATTCGAATGATTGCCTCAGATTCACTACTTATCTGAATATAGTCTCTAGCCGGATTTGGGAAAATTATAACAGGTTCGTTAGCAGGTATATTTGAGACCCTACTGTCTTCTTTCTTTTTAGCCTGAGTTTCGGCTTCAATGTACTCTTCTAATTCAGGAATTAATGTAGGAAGTTCGTCCCCCGTTAATATAAACAAAAGCGTACGGGCATATCCATTGGGCGGTTCGTAAGATAACCCGATGTCCCGTAGGTTTTCTAGATCCTCTTCGGTTATTTCATTTTCTGTTCCTGATGCTTTTGCCGTCAGATATTTAAGATTTATTTCCTGTGTACTTTTAAAGGCTGCCTGATTACCGTTTGTATTTGGTAACGCTGCTAACCGATTGTATGCTTCGGAAAAATTCTCCTTTTGCAAACTCAATTCATAATATCTGGTTTTCCATTTCCAATCATTTAAAGGAGATAAGATTATTTCCGCAAAATCATAATCTTTTTGCTCGTTGGCAACAAATAATCCAAAGCTAACCCATTGCTCAAATAGCTGTTCTTTATTTAGTAGGCCAGTCGTAGGTGTTTCCACAGTCACATTTCCGGTTTCAGGATTATTCCCGCCGTTGGCGATAATCTGATTTTTATAATGTTCAATACTGTCTAAGACACAAGGTTTGCAAACAAGGTCGGCATCGAAATCGTTTATATCTACCTTTCCACCATTTCCACTACCGGGGTCAATATAATTAAATGGACCAATTTGATCACACTCTTCTCTTGTTTGAAGTGCATTTTCCTTTATAATATTACTTAGACTATTAGGTTCTTGCTCTTGACAATCAGTATTATTTCTATAATAGTAAGTAAAATTATTACTATTAAGGGAAGCAATATCAGGACTGATTCCAGCATCGTCGTTAAAACAATTTGCAGCGGACAAGGCAGCAGATCCCATATCTGGCAAAGTAGCAATAATAGCTATATTTTTGAATTCAGCATCCGTACTATAATCATTCTCCAAAAATCGCGTATTATTATTTACGCCAGATAAGACATTATCCACTACTTCATTTTGAGTAAAAATATTACATTCAATTCGGTTAATATTACTACCACTAGCCATTACCTCTAATCCTCTTTTATTACCTCCCAATATATCATCACCGAATGAATTATTAGCAATAGTAAAACTACTTTCACCACGTATCTGAACCGAATTCTCTTGGATATCGTAAAATTTATTATTTAGAATAGTTAATCCCATAGTGGCTCCACCTCCCATAGCCAGAATTCCTTTTTCTAAATTAGTGAAAGTATTTCCAGTATTTGAAAACGGACGTCCTACCATGATATTTGAAACGATTGGATTAGTAGTGCCAGTAAAGATTCCAATACGTCCTCCATCAAAAGTGTTATTATAACTAACATTTACCGAAGAATTTATAGATGAAATTCCGATATCATTATCATAAAAGTTAGAGTAAATTATATCCAAGCCTTCGACTCCTTCCCCTAAAGAGACGCCAATATTATTATTGGTAAAAGTACAATAAGATATTTGATATAATTCATCAGTACGAAAGGAATGTACGCCAATATTACAATCTATAAATGAAGTAGAACTTAGGCTTACACTAGGTGATTCCGTCTCCAAGCCATTACCAACATATTGATTTCCCAATGCCAATCCAGTTTCGGCATTTTTTATTATAGTACCATTTGTCAAGTGAACTTCAGCAGATTCTTGACCAAATGGTGCATAGATTCCACGCCATTTTTGATCATATAGATTCTCACAAGCTTCAAAAGTAGCACCACTAGTTATTAATTTCCCACCTTCTAGTACGTAAATTCCTCCGCCTGGCTCAAAACGTAAAGTACGATCATAAACAGTTAGTGTCGCACCTTCAGTTATTACAATGTGGCTCAAAAACTTATCCTCGAATAATATACATAAGGATCTAATGCATCAATATCTTCTGTTTCTCCTGACGAATAATCTTCCAAACTTGTCCAATTATTCCCTGTAGTTAGTTCTTCATCGGTAGGATCATCATCTAAATCAACATCAAAGAATACCGAAGTAAGTAAATCCGCTCTTCCTCCAACGGAGCGATTACTAGATATATCCGTCATATGATAGATATTTGGAGCAAAGTACTCCGCAATTATTCTGTTAGCAGGTTCAAAACAGTCGAGATCATCAGGTGTTTCACTCGGCAATCCAGTGGAAGTGTCAGTGACTATATTACACTGTCCAAGAAGCGAAAAGGAAAGAAAGAAAGAAAGAAAGAAAGAAAGAAAGGAAGGAAAATTTTCATGGTGAGAGATTTTAAGATTAAAAGAACAGTAAAACGTCACCGTAATGTATTAAACATTATTAATAAAACAAAACAATAATATTTTTTTAACAAAAAAACAGTATTTAAACACTATAATCATTAATTGTTCCATAGTTTCAGAAAATTACAATAATGAAAACGTCTATAAACCAAAAAACCCGGATAAAAGCAATAGCTGCTTCTATCCGGGTTCGGATTTTTTTGCGGTGTAAATCAAATAACTAAAAGAGAGGTTCTACTAAATAATAGATTTTTCTTCTGCCCGCTCAACGTCAGTCAACTACCGCGCCACCACCTTTATTTCCAAACGGCGATTTTCTGCGTGCTGCGTTTCGCTGCATTTCACCTCGTCTTTACATTCGTTCAGTAATTGATTTTCCCCATTTCCAACGGCAGTAATTCGATTGGCAGCGATTCCTCTAACCACCAGATATTGTTTAGCC
>CALLLR010000261.1 GCA_938008185.1 uncultured Saprospiraceae bacterium | reverse complement strand
CTGGAGGCACGCTGCAAACATATCTCCGCACAAGAACGAAAGGCCATGACTGCCGAACGGGAGTCCATTAAATACAAGCAGGTAGAATTTATCAGTAAACATATCGGGGAAGAAATGGAAGGCCATATCAGCGGGATGATTGATCGTGGTTTATTTATCGAACTAGCGGGTAGTAAAGCGGAAGGATTGATCGGTTTTGATAAACTAAATGATGCATACGATATCGACGAAAGCCGATTGAAAGCGACGGGACGCAGATCGAAAAAGATTTACAAGATGGGCGATAAGGTGCGCGTCAGAATTCTGGATACAGATATGACGAAACGACAGATTGAGATGGAGCTGATTGAAGATTAGTAGATGCGTGGATTTTTTGATGTACGGATTAGTTGATAAGCAGGTTTCGGTTTGCAGTCGAGACAAAAATCGCAAAGACTCTAACGTATAGATTTTATGATAATAATCTCATTCAATAAGACTACGGGCCGGCAAATTAATTTTGTTGGCCCGTCGTTATGTTATTGCATGAGCCAAACTGCTTTAATTCGGTAGCGTCCTTCAGTTTGTTCTTCCCAATTGATTAAAGAAATTGTTTCACTGCGAAAAAAAGTAACGTCTTCCCGTTCATAAGACAGTGTGGTTTTAGTGAGTTGAAAAACATGATTCGCATCAGGGTTCAACTGATCGATAAAGTCTGATGGAATTTCCTTTTTTGTTTGTCTATTTTTTTGAATAAAATTTAAGCTATCGAGGTTGATATTCAGATCTAATATTTCTAAAGACAGACTGACTGGGCTATCGATTCTTTCCCAATAAGACTGGATGGCATTGCTACCGCGCAGTTCGTCGTTCGGTCCAAATACGATGGCATCCTCGGTATAAAATGCGGTTAACTTACCAGGATTACCTTCGTCATAAAAGGCTTCCATGCGTTGGTTGAGTTGGCGAATTTGCTGAAAAATTTCTTCTGAATTATCCGAGTATATAAAACAACCAGACCAGCAAAACAGAAAGAAAAAAAAGGTTTGTTTTTTCATGCCAAGTGATTACGTCTATATTTTCAGAAAGCGTATTCATTTCGAAGTTAATAGAGCGACTTATCTCCTTTTTCCTCCCAACTTTTAAAAACTTGCTGACCTTCGGTTTGTAATACCTGTTCCATCGAAATTTTTCGTTCGTGAATCGGCAACGGGATTTCATCGTAAATAAATGCATCATCAAAATTAATGTCCGCCGCATCCTGACGTGAGCAAGCATAAAAAATCTTGTCTGGTCGCGCCCAGTAGATCGCACCTAAACACATTGGACAAGGTTCGCAGGAAGTATAAATAATACATCCATCCAATTGATAGGCTTTTATGTTTTTACAGGCATCCCGGATAGCAACCACTTCAGCGTGTGCAGTTGGATCATTGCTGGAAGTAACCTGATTATTACCACGACCAATAATTTTTCCATCCTTGACAATGACGGCGCCAAATGGTCCACCCTCATTATTGTTCATTCCCTGCTGAGCCAGTTCGATGGCAGCGCGCATAAATATTTGATGTTGATCGTTCATTATTTCGTTTTATCTTGAAAAAAAATTCACTATTGGGTCAGAAATTCGGTTCGTAAACTTATTCGAAAAAATCAATTATCCAAATAATATTTATTAAAAAATAGATCGATGACTTACCAACAAGTCGGGGATTTCAACCTTCATTTTTAAACAACTTGATAAAAATACCATAATTTAGCGAATCGCTAACTGAGATCAACTATAAAACATGGAACCATTTTTCACCAATGACGCCATAGTACTTGGCTTATTGCTGGCCGTATTGGCTGGTATCTTTTATACTTCGCACCTGGACCAACCCGTCTGGAAAAAGTTTTATACTTATGTACCTGCCCTTTTACTTTGCTATTTTATCCCTGGCTTACTTCACTGGCCACTGGGATTGATTGCTGCCCATTGGTATGATTATGAGCTGATAGATTTTCTACAAAAAAATGGTCATGCCATTCCTGATTTAAGTATGTCCTATTCAGAATTGGAGCAGTATTTTAAAGATCAAAATTTAAAAGGTGTCACGGATTCTTTTAAACATCATTCCCAGTTATACTTCGTAGCGTCCCGGTATTTGCTTCCGGCTTCACTTGTATTATTGTGTTTGGGAATAGATTTCCAAGGATTAAAAAGTTTGGGACCTAAGGCATTAATTATGTTTTTTGCAGCTACGGTAGGGATTGTTCTGGGCGGTCCTTTGGCATTATTTATTGTTTTGAATTTGCCCTTCGAAATTATTTCGGCCGAACCAGATCAGGTTTGGCGGGGACTATCTACCGTAGCGGGGAGCTGGATTGGAGGAGGCGCCAATCAAAATGCCATGGCGATTATTTATGAGGTAGATGATGCTCCTATTTTCCCTACCATGATTATTGTGGACGTTGTGGTGGCCAATATTTGGATGGGTTTTTTGCTTTATGGTGCTAATATTTCGGATCGAATGGATGCGTGGTTAAAGGCCGATAGCTCCGCCATTGAACGACTGAAAGAATCCGTTGCG
>CALLLR010000260.1 GCA_938008185.1 uncultured Saprospiraceae bacterium | reverse complement strand
ACTTTTAAATCGCTGTGGGAGAAAATTAGAGGTATTTTCTATCTCTTACCAACTATGTCAATGAACGCAATTTATCGTTTCATTATAAAACGAAGGCAGGTGGAAATGCCTGCTTTAGAATGATTTTATATAAGTTTTTTTCAAAGCGAGAATCGCTGCAGTTAGTTCAAGTATATAATTAAAATATTGTATTTATAATTAGTTGTTAATTAGCTCATTAGTTGACTGGTCTCTTTTTACGCAATGCTTGCGCAACAAAAAACACAGATTATTGAATAGTCCCCCCATTCGAACATATCTCGATGGGCTTTTTTTTAATCAAAAAATCCGCACGTCAAAAAAACCGTACATCAATTCAACTCTACCTCCAGATAAACCGGATAATGATCACTTGTTCCACCGTAGTAGTTTGGGCCTCCGTAGGTTTTATTGGGTCGCTGACCAAATTTTTTATCTTCGTAATTTAGGTAGTCCGCTTTAAAAACAGAAGCTTTTTTTGCCCGTAACTTTCCGGTTGTCAGGTTTGGGGAGACGATGATTTGGTCCAGCATGTTCCAGTCCGATTTGTACCGATAGGAACCTTCCCCGGCGGCGTCCAAAGGTTGGGTGAAATTATATAAGTAGGCACTTTTTGAGCGTGTTGGCCCGACTGCCCCTAAGGTTTTTGCTACACTGTTGTTATCCGTTTCGTCGTTGAGGTCGCCCATGATGAGGATGTTGGCGTTGGAATCACCAGCCAAAATGGCGTCTGTTTTTTTACGAAGCTGACTGGCGACGTAGACCCGTTTGGGCTCGCTTGCTTCCAGGCCACCGCGGCGGCTCGGCCAGTGGTTGATAAAAATATGGAGTATTTCGCCGCGGTAATTTCCCTTGACGTATAAGATATCCCGGGTCGTATAATCTTCTACGATTTCCGTTGGAAAATTAATGGTGATCGGTTCTTTTTCCAGTACTGTAAAATGTGCTTTTTGGTAGAGCAGGCCGTTGTCGATGCCACGTTTATCCGGAGAATCAAAATGAACGATTTGATAATTCTTATCCGCTAGTTTTTGGTTGGCAGCGAAATCTTTCAATACTCTTTCATTTTCCACTTCACAAACGCCCAGTATTTCCGGGAATTGCAGATCCGCCACGACGGTAGAGAGTTGATCTAGTTTTTTTTGGTACCGTTCTTCCGTCCATGCTTTCTTTCCCGTCGGCGTAAATTCCTCATCGGAGGTGATCGGATCATCGTAGATATCGAAGAGGTTTTCGACGTTGTAAAAAGCGAAGCGGACAGTTTGTGGGGTTGTGTTGCTGGCCGTGGTGGTTGGTGTTTTACAATTTGACCAGGTCAGGCAGAGGAAAAGCAGTAGAAAAAAAGTGTTTTTCATTATTATGTTTGATTTTGAATAAGTTCGTTTTTATTAGGTAATTTTAGATGATAAAGATAAGGAAAATTAAGTTTTTGGGGTTGGTGATTACATACTGCTGGACATTTCTCTCCTTTTATGCCTCCCAGTTTCCTGAAGGAGTAGCTCCAAACCCGTAAATGTCCAGTACTTCCATTGGTCGGTGAAATAACCCCGTAAAAAGCTTCTAAAATTTAGGTCGTATCTAAAATTTTTGTAAATTCGAATAAAAATTAAAAAACTATGGAAAATGAAGACCCAATTTTAAAAGCTTTACAAGCGGAACTGGATAAGCAGATGGAGGAAAGAAATTCAAGATCGGTAGAAGAGATGGATAATCTTTCCCCCAAAGATATGTTTCTTATCCTGAATTTTACTTTCGGAGAGGAATCCCCAATTGGCTTTAAAAAGACCATATCGGACGCTACACTGGACCAGATACCCTTCTTAAAATTATTCTGGGAATACCTGAAAATAATTGCAGCAAGCAAAGAACTGAAATTAACCACCAGAGGTAATTTGCCCAGAAAAGTATGTTTAGAGTTGTACGGTAAAGGAATAGTAAAAGAAGATTATATTGAATCAGGATTCGTAAAGCTTAGCAAGGAAAGTGACAGCGTAGTCTTGCAGAGTCTGAAAATAATTGGAAATTTATCCGGGATTACAAAAAAGAGGAATAACAAAATTAGCCTCACTCAAAAAGGGAATAAACTACTCAAGTCAGATAAAAAAGAACAATTATTTAAAGAGCTATTTATTGTGAATTGTAAGCAGTTTAATTTAGGTTATTATGATGGTTATTCTCAGGAAGCAGGGGTGCAAAAAACATTTGGCTATACTTTGTATCTACTTCTGAAATATGGCAACGAAAAAAGGGAATTGAATTTTTATACCCAAAAAAATTTAGTAGCCTTTCCATTTGAACTCAACCATTTTGAGGATCGATGGACCACTCCAGAAAAACAATATGAGCATTGTTATGGAATCAGAATTTTTGAGTTCTTTTTGAAGTTTTACGGATTAATTAATTATCAGAGAGAAAGAAAATTTTCAAAAGACGAGAAGATTGAATTGCAAATAACACCCATATTTCATGAGGTATTTGAAATAAGAACGGATAAATTTAGATTTAAAAAATATAAAAACTTTTCCTAGTCAGAGGTTTGGAATACGAATATAATAGAAAAAGGTCGCGTTAAAAATTTGTATACAATTAAGTATGAAAAACAACTATTGGCTACTTCTAACATTTGGATTTTTACAACTAAAAATAATTGACTTATGTGTACAAGACAAAGCGATTGATGCTTGGAAATTTTGCCCGCTGACAAACTTTACGGGACCATCTCAATACCAGACCGTTAGCTGCACCAATTAATTATCACCAACCTTAAGCAATACCCAGATGATCCTTACCCGGGGACTTCGGTTCCTTTACCGATTCCGCGTCGCCTGTACCCGGTTCACAAACATTTTCGCCTTCCCCGTTTCCACCGGCAAAATTTCCATCTTCTCACCATCGTCCATTTTAATCATCAGGTCCTTTTCTTTCATTCCCGCCAGTTCGTCGTAAAATCTAGTATTACTACTACCAATTTCCAAAATACCTTGTTTAAAACCAAAATAATAAAAGAAATCACTCGGCGATTTGATGTAAATATAGATCCGGTCATCTCCGTTAGAAGGCATCTTAAATTCCACGTGGCAAGTCAGATTTCGGTTGATGGGCGTACCTGCAACGGTTCCTACCGAAGCCTCACTTTGACTCGTCACCATCGACTGATATTCCACGTCCCATTTTAGATTGAGTTTAGAAAACAAGAACGTATAGTCGTTGTATTTCTTAGGTAATTCAATGCCGATACTCTGGGTTTTGGCCAGGGTATTTTTGTAATCCTTGTCGTCATCAATTAGTTCAGCTAACGTCTTTTTGTAATAATCCCGGTCCGTCATATAGTCCACCGGACGGGCATCGTACGCACTACTGATCAAATCGGTCAGCATGATTTTCATCAACTTTTCCGGAATGGCCATTGTGATCCCAGCCATGGCTTCGGCCTTAAATTTTTGGTCCGCCGTACCGCCCCGAAAAGCCGTTTCTACAAAGCCCGCAGCATCCACATCCACGTACGTAAGCTGTGATCCTAGTTCCAGCTTTCCTTCCGCTCTGACCCCATTGTCCTTCACCGAATAAACCATCCGGTTGCCACGGATATAATCTCTGGTGACATTGGTGGAATCTCCAAAGATAAACGTGTCTTCTTCTTTGTTATACTTAAAAACACCTCTTGCGTCGATGATCGCCCGATCCTTACGCAATTGCGTAGGCTGCATGGCCCGTGGGTAAATGGTCGCATTGGTTTTACTCAAAAATACGCCCGTCCGTAGAGGCTCTCCGGCAAAATTTTTGGGCAGATCAAATGGAATAACCAAATCTTTTTTGTCCGCTTTGGTACCGATGGCAAACCATTCCCGGTTGGGTAAAAGAGGAGCGTCGAGCTTGGCAAAACCTTCGAACGCCAGGTTTTTGTCATTGGCATTTAACGTGATCGTTCCCTGGAATTGGGTTTTGGTATCAATATAAAAATTATCCTCTGGTTTGATATCTCCCTTGGCCCGGGTTTCGGTCGGTTTGGTCGTTTGATTGCCTTTTCCGACTCTGGCACCGACAATATCGGCGAAGTAAATCTCCTGCTTCCGGTCTCCGATATTGTATTCGTAATATCCTTTAGCAGTGTAATCTTTTTTTCCTTTGATATCAATGGTGGCCCGGTTAATTACGTGGTATTCGTTTTCTGTACTGGCGATAATTTTTACATTCTCAAGGGTGGACATGATCCCTCCTTTGTTGATTTGTACATCTCCGGTTTCGGTATACACATACGCATCTGCCGTTTGGATTCGGGGAATGCCACCGATTTTCAGTTCGTTGGATTTTAAATCATAAAAAGCCGTTTTTCCCCGAAAATTAAGCGAATCCTGATCGGGATGAATGGAAACAAAGTCTCCGTATTCTTTTCCTTTATTTTTAAAATCAATCGTTTCTCCGGCCATATCCCAATCCAGTTCACCCATCGAAGTTTGGTACTGGTTGTAGGGCATGGTTGTCGTAAGACCATCCACGTTGGCGTAAATATTACCCCGCTGGGTTTCAAAATCCAGATAGGCGTTAACGTTTTTGGTATCAAAAGCAAATTCTCCTTCGAACGCTTTAATCTGGACATTGGCCGTATCTGCACGGGCCGAAAAGGCACCAAAGGACATCAGCTTGGAGGCCATGATTCCCTTTTTCCATTCAAATTTTCCGGTTCCTTTTAATCCGTCGGGCGTCAAAATCAGCGATCCGTCTACCGTATAATTATCTGTTTTAAATAGTTTAAAAGGTTCTTCTTTGGTTCGGATGTACATGCTATCCTGGTAGGGTTTCCAGTCGATGGAAACATCTATTCCCACGGCTTGCGGAATCTCCACCGGTCCAGTCCGGTTTTCGGTCAAGTCGAACCGTTTGGCTGTTCCTGTCATTCGTTTGGGACGGAAAATTAAATCTTCACTATCCATCGAAGCCCCGAGGTACTGAATATTTCCTCTACCAAAAAAGCCGGTATTACTCAAGTCAATTTCTCCTCGGTACTTTCCTTTTTGGGAATAAGCAGGATAACCACCTGGTCCGGTATTGGTCACAAAGCCAAGGCTCGCGTCTTCTTCCCGCACTACTAAGGTTTCCTTAAAAATGGGAAAAATATCGGAGCTATACATTTCTCCTTTAAAGGTGACATCTTCTTTGACAAAATCATCCAGATGATTAAAACTGAATTTGG
>CALLLR010000259.1 GCA_938008185.1 uncultured Saprospiraceae bacterium | reverse complement strand
CTCTTCCTCTACTTTCGGTAAAAAACGATCCAAACCCGTGTTTCTGATTTGATTCATGGTCTGAAAATGTTGCATTACCTGGGCCTGATAGGTTTCGTCCACGAGCGCCTGTACGTCCGCGAGGTTTTTCATGGTATCCATCTCCCTGAATTTATAAGTCTGTTCGAACAATCCAGTTTCAAATTTAGCAGAAAGTTTACCATTGTCTTTAAAGACGGTAATCTTCATGACAGGATGTTCGATGTAGCCGATGATACGCATATTATTCGTTGATGATTTTGTACAATTGATCGAGGCGGGGACTCAGGATAATTTCGGTTCGTCGATTTTTAGCTTTACCGGTGGCGGTGGCATTGCTGGCAATTGGATAATAAAAACTTCGTCCCGAAGCAGTAATTCGTTCGGCATTGACGTTGGTTTCGGTTAGCACTTTTACCACTGCGGTGGCTCGGCGTACACTGAGATCCCAGTTTTTGGCGGCGCTGCCGTCGGGATCGGTGTGGCCCTCCACGGTGATATTAATGTCCGGGTTTTGTTTTAAAACTTCGGCCAGCGAACGGATGGCTTTTTTTCCTTTCCAGTCAATATTGTCGCTATTGGAGGCGAAAAGTAGATTCTGGCTGAGTGAGACGTAAATTTTTCCGTTTCGTTCGGTAACCGATAAATCGGCGTCGGTAAAACCGAGTAGCGCCTGATTGACTTTGGAGCGCAGTCCCGTCAATCTATTTTCTTTATCCTGTAAGAGTCGGTTGAGTTCGTCTACCTGACGTTGATATTCTCCACAGTCGTTGGTGACTACGGTACGAATTTCTACTTCGGGAGTCGGTGGCGGAGGAGGAGTGACGGCCACGGTGTTGCGGGCCGTCGAAAGATCGGTTTGTAAAGATTGAATCTGACTTTCCAGCCGTTGAATCAATCTAGTTTGCTGGTCGTTAACCGATTGTGCCTGAGAAAGTTTGCTTACCATCTGCTGAACGTCGGTAGAAGAAGAATTCAGTAAATCTTTATTTTGTAATAACAGTTCGTCGTACTTCCGTAAAATTTCGTTGTTATAGGATTTAAGGTTGTCGTAGTTTTCCTGCAAGACCGTCAAATCCATTTCGGTAGATTTTTTTTCTTTCTCCAATTGGTCGTAGTTGAATTCCGATTCGTTGATGCCACTTTCGGTGAGGCCGCGCAGCGAATCAATTTCCATCCGGTAAAAATCAGTCAATTGTTGAGATTCTTTAAACCGGTTCTGGGACACACAGCTTACCAGCGTCCATCCAATTACGGCCAGAAGTAGTAAATAGCCAGTTATTTTATGCATAGTAAAATTCGTTTTTTTTCGTTTTTCAATCGAAGAGGGTATTAAACAACCTTAAACAAAGATAAGGGTTATTCGGCTAAATATTGGCGATAAACCGGGAATTTATTATTTGACCATTTCTAGAATACCAAACTACCTACCCGCAACATGGTACTTCCTTCCGCCAGCGCAATTTCATAGTCGCCGGACATTCCCATACTAATTTCGGTAAAGTTATTATTTGGGGAAAAATAATTCGTTTTTAAATCATCAAAGATGGTTTTTAAATGACGGAACTCACTGGTTATCTGATTTTTATCTTCCACGAAGCTGGCCATTCCCATGACGCCCCGAAAAATGATCCAGGGATAATCTGCCCCTCGGAAATCCGCCAGATCCTGCATTTTTAGTCCATACTTGCTTTCTTCCTTGGCAATTTTAAATTGTAATAAAACCGCAATTTTCCGGTGGTTCTTTTCCGCCTGTTTATTAATTTCTACCAATAATCGGAGGCTGTCCACCGAATGTATCAGCGAGACAAATCCGGCAATATATTTTACTTTATTGGTTTGTAAATGCCCAATCAGGTGCCATTCAATATCTTTGGGCAAAGCGTCGTTTTTTTCAACTAATTCCGGTACCCGATTTTCACCAAACATCCGTTGCCCACGATCATAAAACGATTGTATTTGATCCACACTACGGGTTTTAGAAACCACCACCAGTTTGGCTGCCGTACCTTCGATTTTATCAATTACTTTTTGGTAATTATCTTTATTCATAATAAAAGTATCCTAATTTTTTTTCAAAAAAAGTGTATCATCAATCCCTGCGGTAAATCTTTGAAAAATAACCAAATTCCATAGAAAAGCGCCAATTGTCCCTTAATTAAAATTCAACACCCTAACACCTCCCCAATCTTCTCATTAAACAAGTCAAATTGCGAAAGGTTATTGTGACTAGCCTCAGGAATCGTCGTAAAATCGATCTTCGGTACCAATACTTTTAAATCTACTGCATGCTGATAGGGAATAAGTTCATCCTCCGTTCCGTGAAAAATATAGATAGGACAGGTTACTTTGGGTAAAAACAGGTCACTACGGAATTTATATTTTAATAAAATACCGACCGGTAAAAAACGCATACTTTCACCCGCCAGTCGTTCGATGCTGTAATAGGGTGTTTCGAGGATTAACAATTTAGGAGAAGTATCCGCGGCTACCGAACTGGCTATTCCAGAACCAAGTGATCTACCGTAGAGTACTACCTGATCCGTACCATACTCTTTAGCTAGTTGATCAAAAATATAACGCGCATCTTTAAATAAATTTTTCTCCGAAAGAGGACCTGTACTTTTTCCGTAATTTCGGTAATCGGGGATGATTATATCATATCCATGGGGAAGTAAATCAGTTGCAATATATCCCCAGTTATCGACCGCTCGTGCATTTCCGTGAAAATATAAGATGACTCCCTTGGGATTTGCAACCGAAAATTTGAGTGCATGGAGGGTTACGCCTGCTTCTGGCTGGTAGTAAATCTCCTCCGCAGTATCTCCAAAATGGACAAATTGGTAGTCTTTTGGTAAGACATCTGGATAGAAAATAAAGGATTCCTGACGAAAGTAAACATAAAAGAATACCACGAGATACAGTAATACAAAAAATAATATGATTTTCATTCCTTAGAAAAGTGAAATGCGAAAAAGCTTCAATATGCTTAAAATTCTACGATTTCACAAAGATAATCTGAGAAGCACTCAAAAATTAGAAGGAGAAACTGCTTTTTATCAGCATAAACAGTTTTTTACCTACATAAAGGACTAAAAAGTTTACCGAAAATGCCCGATTAATGATTGAAAACAATAAATTTGTTCAGATAAAACTCCAAAGGCTCGGAATAAGCTGATTTTTTCGGGCACTTTCCACGCACTTACCGAGTAAATCCCTGAATTATACACGTTAATATGAAAATTGCTTTTTTTCGGTCAACTGTCGAAATAAGGCCCGTTTATCTATTTTACGATAAGTGAAGTTGTTTAAAAACTCCCAAATTTAAACAACTTCAGTATTAAACTAAAATCGGAATGACCAAACAACTACTGTTCTTTTTATTAATTATGTGTACTGCTTTTTCTGCTAAGAGCCAGACGTTCCCCATGGATGGTACGGATATTACGTCTTGTGTTGGTTTCTTTACCGATAGTGGTGGCAATAATGCGAGTTATGGACCCAACGAAAATTTGACGACCACTATTTGTCCGGAGTTAAGTGGTGGCACGCACGTTCAATTGGTTTTTCCTAGTGTGGAATTAGGTGCAGGCGATGACTTGTGCTTTTTTGATGGAGAAGATGCAACGGCTACACAGCTGACTTGTGCTTCGGAATTTCCCGCAGGCGGATCATTTATTGTTCAGGCGACCGCCGTAAATCCAAGTGGATGTCTTACCATCGTTTTTAATTCGGATGGAGCGAGTGAAGCAGCTGGATGGAGCGCCGATATGAATTGTATCGCTGCTTGCCAAATTATTACCTCTAACCTGGTGGGTAGCATTCCTTTTGTGATGCCGGCTGATACTGGATACATTGATATCTGTCCAGGCGAAGGAGTCGAATTTTTCGGGGCCGGAAGCTATCCTCAGGACGGCGCGGTATATTCGCACTCGGATGCAACCTCGGATTTCTTTTGGGATTTTGGGGATGGAACGACGGGACAAGGGCCCAATGTATTCAAAGTCTACGACGAACCCGGAGGATATACGGTACAACTAACAATCATCGATCAGTTTGGATGTCTGAATACTAATTTTATCTCTCAGCGGGTCCGGGTTTCGACTTATCCTAGTTTTGGAATATCAGATATGATTCCATCCGTTATTTGTTCGGGGGACACCGTCACCTTAGCGGCATCCGAATTGGATACCACGGCTGCCTTATCGGTAGGTCCCAACACGGGAAGTTTTCAAAGCGGAGGAGTCTTGTCTGATTCACTGGCGCTACCCGATGGAAATGGGGTGAGTTATTCTACCAGTATTCTATTCACAGATTTCTCTCCTGGTCAGATTCTGACGGATATTGATGACTTTTTGGGCGTATGTTTACTCATGGAGCATTCTTACATGTATGATTTAGATCTGGAATTGACCTGCCCAGATGGTACCACCGTAGTGATGCAAGATCAATCATTGGGTACCAATGGAGAAGTATTTTTAGGAATACCCAACGAATCAGATGATTTTATGACTAATAATCCACCCTTGCAGGGAGTCGGATTTGAATATTGTTTTCGTCCCACCGCTACCAACGGTACGTGGACTGCCTTCGATTCAGCTAATAATTTACCGACTTTACCAGCCGGAGACTATAACAGTCTCGAATCTTTTGATGCTTTTTTAGGTTGTCCGCTCAACGGAGAATGGACGGTTACCATCACCGATGAGCTGGCGATTGATAATGGCTGGATTTTCGAATGGAGTATTGCTTTTGAACAAGACCTTTATCCCGACCTGGAACGTTTTACACCGGTTATTACCGACCTGGCCTGGCGGGATCAGGCTTCCGTAATTTTTTATGAACAAGATTCTATTGTCGCTTCTCCCGTTGCCGCCGGAGTCGCTGGATTTACGCTGGATGTCATGGATGACTTCGGTTGTATGTACGATACCACTATTTTAATAGACGTTCTTCCAACCACCCATCCAGATTGTTATAATTGTACGGAGTCTGCGACCTTTATGGAAGATACTGTAAGTTGTGTAGGTAGTACGGTAACCATTAGCGCCGTACCACCGGACACCATCGCACCCGAGAGTGTGAGTTATTTTGCGTACTCTAACGAACGGGTAGAATTCTCGATTTATCCTCCGGCGCTTCCCTTATCGGTTCCGACCGCAGTGGATTTTGTCTTTCCGGACCAAATTACAAACGGTGAGGCACAGGTCATGTCGGTCTGTGTCAATATAGAACACAAAGCAGCCGGAGATGTAATACTACAATTGCAATCTCCCGCCGGAACCATTGTTGACCTTTCGGTAGGAAATGGAAATCTGGCTAATGATTTTTTACAAACGTGTTTTACGGCCTCTGCCACTACGCCAATCACCGCGGGTAGTCCGCCTTTTACGGGTGACTTTTTGCCCGAGGAAAGTTTTAATGCTTTTAATGGAGAAAATATATCGGGTAACTGGAGACTTCTGGTCGCCGATGCTTCTAACGGATTTGACGGTACGGTACAAGATTGGACGATCACCTTTGCCATCGAAAATGGGTTGACTTACAACTGGGCGCCTAGTCCGGATTTATCTTGTACCGATTGCGCCGAACCCGAAGTAACTCCTGCTAGCTTACCAGCCAATTATTCGGTTGAAATTACCGATGATTTTGGTTGTATTTCTTTAGATACCATTACCATCACCGAAATATTTGGATTTCCGGCAGTGGATGTTGTTTGTGCTCCCGTTTCTAATTCGGAAATTAATTTTTCCTGGAATGACGTTGGCGCTATGGCCTACGAAGTAAGTCTCGATGGCGGTGTTACCTGGATTACTCCAACTGGAAATTTCAATCATCTTTATGATGGGTTGACCATCGGTCAAATGGCTACGCTGCAAGTACGCGCCATCGCAGAATCTGATTGTCCATCCGCTATCGGGGAAAATACGTGCACTACTTTTCCTTGTATGTTGACGATTGATACCGTGTCTACCCAGCGACCTGCCTGTCAGGGTGATTTAAACGGAGGAGCAATTTTGACCGCTGCTAATGGTAGCGATCCCATCGAATATTTTGTCAACGGAGCAGGTCCGTTCAATGATCAAATCACGGGGCTTGGGGCCGGACCACAAGAGATTATTGCCATTGACGTCGAAGGTTGCCGGGATACCGTATCATTTACCCTGGCTTCTCTTTCTACCCCAATCAATTTGACGACCAGTATGGACTCGGTTAATTGCTCTGGGGAAAATTCCGGAATTGCCAGCGTTGCTGCAATGGGAGGTTTTGGTAATTTTAATTATACCTGGAATACGGTACCGGTCAATAATACAAACACTGCAGCTGGTCTTATTGCCGGATCATATACCGTCACGGTAAGTGATCAGGCGGGTTGTAGCGCCGAAGCAACAGTTGTTGTTCTGGAACCAACACCACTGACGGTCACCCTCGATACAACTTCCATCACTTGTAACGGTTTAAACGACGGAACGGCCAGGTTGACTCCAGCAGGCGGAACCGCTCCCTATACTTATTTCTGGACGGATGGAACCACTAATAGTACGATTACCAACGTGGGTACCACGGCATTTTCCGGAACGGTCACGGATGGCAAAGGTTGTTCAATTACTGTGACCGCCGCTTTGACTGATCCAGTTCAACCAACGGTTAGTTTACAACAAGAAAATTTAACTTGTTTTGAAAATGCCAGTGGAATGGTAACGGCGACTCCGACTAATACAACGGGAATGGTTACCTACACTTGGACCGGCCCGAATAGTTTTACATCCACTGTTGCCCAACCCGATAACCTGGCTGCTGGTCAATATTGTGTTACGGTGACAGATAGCAATAATTGCGAAGCCAGCGAATGTATTACGCTAACCGAACCTGCGGCGATGATGCTGTCGGTGGCAAGTACCCAGGTAGATTGTTTCAATGCCCCCACGGGTACCGCAACGGTTACGGCCAATGGAGGTGCGGGCAATTACCAATATCTTTGGAGTGATGGTAATAATCAAAATACTGCGGAAGCAACTAGTCTGTTACCCGGTGATTATACGGTAACTGTAACGGACATGAATTCTTGTTCTCAGACGATTGATGTCAACGTTCCAAACGGTACCGAAATAACGCTTGATATTTTTAGTACGTCGCCTCTTTGTGCGAATACGAGTGATGGATCTGCTACCGCTACGGCGGGAGGTGGCGCCGGTTCATTTACGTATCGATGGGATACGGCGGCGAATGATCAAACCACTGCGGTGGCAGTTGGTCTGGTAAGTGGTACTTATTGTGTCACGGCTACCGATATGATGGGTTGTACGATTGATGATTGTGTAGTAGTGACCTCGACGAGTACCCTGGAAATTCCGGCCATCAACGCTACTCCGGCTTCCTGTTTTGGTATAAATGATGGAACAGCAATGGTGACGGCTACCGGAGGAACCGCTCCTTACACCTATTTATGGGATGATGATAATGCACAATTTACTAATCCAGCGGTAAGTCTTCCCGCCGGAATTTATAATGTCATCGTCACGGATGCAAATACTTGTACAGAAACAGCGATGATTGAAGTAATAGAACCGGATACTTTAACCGCGGAAATTACCCCAACGGCGGTTCCCTGTTTTGGGGATAACACGGGAAGCATTATCAGTACCGTCGCGGGTGGAAATGGTGGAAATGTTTACAGTTGGACCAATGGAACGAATTTGCCAGATGCCACTAATTTACTGGCCGGAAATTATGGATTTACGGTAACCGATGCCATGGGATGTGTAGCGACGGCTAACACCGAGGTTTTCCAGCCCGCCGCGCCGATTACCGTGACCATTGCACAGCAAGATACATCTTGTTTTGCAGCGATGGCCAGTAGTGCATTTGTTACGGTCCAAGGAGGAACACCTGCGCTCGGTTCCTACCAGTATTCGTGGACGAATGGTGGAGGCGTAGATTCGGTAGCTACTAATATGGGCGCAGGAACTTACCGTGTTTCTATTACGGATAGCAACGGTTGTACGGAAGAAGCCGTCATTGACATTCAGGAATTTTCTGAAATAGAAATAAATATTGCTTCCGTAGATCCCACTTGCTTCGGAGATCAGGATGGCCGTATGGCGGTCAATGTGGTGACGAGAGATGGCGTGATTGATGATTTAAATAATTATACTTATGACTGGTCAAATGGTGAATCAGGAATGGCGATTATTGACCTGGCGGGTAATACGGATTATTTAGTAACGGTTACCGATATCCGGGGATGTGAGGGAGATACCAGCCAGTTTTTACAAGCCCCGGATCAAATTACGCTGAACACGTTACCGGTAGAACCGAGTTGTTTTGGCGATACCAACGGGAGTGTAGAAATAACAAATGTAAACGGGAATACCGTCAATCATACTTACGAATGGAGTACGGGAGAAACCACCGGGAAAGCGGAAAATTTAGTCGCTGGGAATTACCGGGTGACGGTGACGGATGATCTTGGCTGTACGATGGATTCTTTCTTTGTATTGTCTCAGCCAGAAACATTATGGGCTCGTCTGACCGTTTCTCCAAATGGTTGTGAAGGTCAGGCAATTGGTGGCATTTTGGCGGAGCCGATGGGGGGAACGCCAGGGTACAATTTTGTGTGGAGTAACGGAGAAACGACCACAGAGATTGGTGGTCTGGCTTCGGAAAATTATAGTTTCACGCTAACGGATGCAAATGGTTGTCAGCATTTGGATACCATTTTTGTTGGGCGACCCGATCCCATGATGGTTGGTTTTGAGGTAGAAGATCCCTCTTGCGTTGGTGCCCGGGATGGTCGTATTACTGCTACCGTGACCGGAGGAATCGGACCCTTTAGTTTTAGTGTAGATGATGAAACATATTTTGGTACCAATGTTTTAGTGGGACTCACGGCGGGCACCTACGATGTATATATCCAGGATCAAACCAATTGTACCCTGGTAGAAACGGTGACGATTACGGACCCGCCGGAATTTACGGTATTTGCTGGGGATGATGTGCCGTTACAAGTAGGCGATAGTATCCAACTGGCGCCAAGTTTTGAAAATAATATTGGTAATGTTCAACTAAGTTGGTCGGCTTTATTTGAAGGGACTTTATTCTGTGAAACAGATACCTTACTTTGTAGTGATCCCTGGGTACAAACCTTTTTTACCAATACCTATGAATTATACGGTGTTGACGAAAACGGATGTGAAGATACGGATGAGATCGAGATAACGATTAATAAAACCACCCAAATTTTTGTACCCACTGCCTTTACACCTAATGGTGATAATGCCAATGATTTATTGACAGTACACGGTGTGGAAGGAGCACAGGTAGTTTCTTTTACCGTTTTTGATCGCTGGGGGACGCGCTTGTTTAGTACGGGTGGTTATGCTATTAATGTATTAAACATCGGTTGGGATGGTTCGTACCGCGGCAAGCGTTCTCCTTCAGGTGTCTACACCTGGAAAGCAGAGGTGAGATTTATTGATGGAACGGAAAAACTGGCGAGTGGACATACGACTTTGTTGCGATAAAGGCGGGAGGTTTTTGTCACGAAGATGTTAAGGTGTTAAGTTTTATGTCTTTGAGATTTTGTGGCCCATATTTATTTGTATAGCGTTTATAAACTGTTTTATGAAATTTAATAGATGGTATTTGTTGGTAATCGTGGTGATGACGATTCAATTTAGTGTGACGGAAAGTCAGGCGCAGGATCCCCGATTTTCGCAGTTTTACGCTGCGCCGTTACAGGTAAATCCGGCGTTGACTGGTGTATTTGAAGGGCGATGGCGAGTGAATGCGATCTTTCGGGATCAGTGGGGAAGTATTTTGGGGAGTGTTCCTTTCCGGACGATAGGTGCCAGTTATGATATGCGTTACCGAGCGGTTAAAAACGATTATTTTGCTTTTGGTCTCAGCGTTCTGCGGGACGAAGTAGGTGATGGACATTTTATACAAAATCGCGCCCATTTAAATTTTTCTTACCTCAAACAAGTGGGGGGAAGCCGTACTGGAGCTAACCAATATCTGGTAGCCGGAGGACAAGTTGGTGGCGGACAAAATCAGGTACAATTTAATAATTTCTGGTTTAGTGAGCAATTTGATCTGGACATTGGAGGCTTTCCGAATACCGCGTTGGATAACCGGGAAAGTTCGTTGATTGGCGAGTCCCAAAATTCTGATATCTTTTTAGATTTTAATGCCGGATTAATGTATTACGCCGTGTTGAGTAGCAACACCAGTTTTTACGCAGGAGCCGCTATTCATCATCTAAATAATCCAGAAATTTCCTTTTTTGATAATGGTGCCGAAAGTCTGAATAACCGAATTGTCGGACACCTCGGTGGTGAATTTGGGTTTAACGATCAACTGAGTATTTTACCGGCCGCCATCTTTATGAAGCAGGGTGTATTAACTTCCTGGACGACCGGCGCCAATATTCGCTACCAGGGAAATGACCGGAATGAAATAGCGTTACGACTGGGAATGTGGCCACATTTTTCCAGCACACCAACCAGTCGTTTTTATTTTGAATCACTGGCTTTTACCGCTATTCTGGAAATGGAACGGGTTAATTTTGGGATCAGTTACGACGTTACCGTTTCAGATTTACAGGAAGCCAATAATTCGCGTGGAGGTTTTGAATTGTCGTTGATCTATGTTCATCCGGAAGAAAGAAGGGTGAAAACGGTTTGTCCGAAATTTTAGGGAGTGGGGTGAATACAGCATGTTGAATATCGCATATTCGTAACTGTTTACCCCTAAATTAGAGGATTTAAAAAATTCTTTTAATTTCGTGTCAAAATACTGAGATTGAGTTTACCAAACGACATAGTAAAGGTAAAACTTTAGAAATAGTAGAAACACCAGATCACATTGTAGAACTTTGTCCATCCAAATGTCTTTGTGGTACTTATCAATCTCAATATTTTTTCGATGTTTTTGTTTACCAATTGAACACCCTGTTATGGACCAACCAACCTCATCGTTACCGCAAGTATTTCCTGAACTGGAAGACTGGCCGATCTATAAATTGTCCGAAGACCGGGAGGCTTTTGTGCAGGAACTCAAAGATTTTACGACCCGTCGACTCCAGCAAAAACCCAATCAGGTGCTGAGTGATATTTTGGCACAGACTATTTATCTGGAACGGATCCGGATCAAGGAAGAACCCTGGAAGGTAGATCCACCCAACGAAGATCAGTTCTGGAAAAAAATGCGGAAGAGGCTGATTAAACGTTCGCTGGATAAAAACGAAGACGAGGCCAGAATGGTGAACGAGGCGATTCTTGCCAAAATTGTGGAACGGTATTCCGAAGAGATCGTCGGTACTTTTAAGATTCCCACCTTTAAGTTTGCCAGAAAATTTTTAACCGTCTTCTTTAACCGATTGCTCAATACCGCCGCGGGGCGGAATCTGGGCCGTTTTTGGGGCGCCAAACGCAAAGTTTCCGAACGACTCAAAGTCTACGGTCAGGTAGAAAAAATCCGAGCGTTGATGAAAAAGGGAACGGTAGTATTGGTTCCTACGCACTTCTCCAATCTGGATTCGATCCTCATCGGATACGCGCTGGATACCGTGGTGGGTTTGCCTTCTTTTTCTTACGGCGCGGGCTTGAATCTTTATAATACCGGCTACACGGCTTACTATATGAACCGTTTGGGGGCTTACCGTGTAGACCGTCGGAAAAAGAATCCGATCTATCTGGAGACTTTAAAGGCAATGTCCAAATTGTCCATTCGGCGGGGTGTAAATAGTTTGTTTTTTCCGGGAGGGACGCGGTCGAGGAGCGGGGCGTTGGAGACCCGGCTAAAGCTGGGATTGCTGGGGACGGCGGTAGAAGCGCAGCGGTCGTTATACGAACAGGAGAAGGACGAAAAAGTATTTATTGTTCCGTTGATTTTAGGCTACCATTTCGTTCTGGAAGCGGATTATCTGATCGAACAACACCTGAAGAGTACGGGTAAGGAAAACTATTTAAAACTCAAAGATCAGTCCTATAGTCGCTGGAAAGTATTTAAATTTATTTGGAAATTATTTAGTCGACAATCGGATATTATTTTATCCTTCGGAAAACCAATGGATGTGCTGGGCAATTTTGTGGATGCCGAAGGCAATAGTTTTGATCGTCAAAAAAATCCGGTAGACTTAAAAGAATATTTTGTTAGTGACGGGAAGGTAAAATCCGACCGGCAGCGGGAAGGGGAGTATACTCGGATTCTGGCCGATCGGATTATTGAACGTTATCACAAAGAGAATATGGTGCTGAGCAGTCATTTGATTGCTTTTGTTGTATTTACCATACTCTTAAAAGAAAATCCCAAACTTGACCTGTACGGCGTGCTGCGATTGCCGGTAAAAGAATACGAATTTGAATATCAGATTGTAAAAACCGCCTTAAATAATTTACGGGTAGAATTATTGAAAATGGAAACGGAGGGCAAGATTAAATTAACCGAAACCGTCCGGGGTGACCTGGACGAACTAATCAAGGACGGGATTAGTAATTTGGGGATTTTTCATCCGCAGAAGCCATTAAAATTTAATGAGTTAGGTCATCTGGAGTCCGAAAATTTCCGGGTATTATATTATTACCATAACCGTCTTTCTACCTATTCACTGGCCAAATACGTAGAATGGGATCATTCAGTGACTGCCTTTGCAAAATTAACAATTTGAGTATTGTAAAAAAATATTTTCTTGATGATCAGCAGATGTTATTGGCCGTGGTGGTCAATGCCTTGATCATTTTTTTATTGTATTTTCCAGAAATACGAACGGATGCTTTTAACTTCTATCAGACGCTGGATTTTATCGATCATTTGTACGTAGTGATTTTCGGACTGGAGGCATTTTATAAAATCAGACATTATGGAAGCAAGCGGTACTTTGCCGATGGCTGGAATGTTTTTGACTTTACCATTGTCGTGATTAGCATACCGGGAATGTTGCATTATTTAGGTTTTACGAATGTCATGGATACTTCTATTTTTCAATTGCTGCGACTTTTCCGACTGGCCCGGTTGATCCGGTTTCTAAAATTTATTCCCAACGTAAAAATGATTGTTGCGGGACTAAAGCGTGCCATTCGCGCCTCCGTTTTTGTCCTGGTCGTTCTGGTATTTCTCAACTTTATTCTGGCCCTTTTTGCCTGTCATTTCTACGGAAAGCTGGTCCCCGACTATTTTGGAAATCCGATGATTAGTATGTACTATATTTTTCAAATGTTTACCGTGGAAGGCTGGAACGAAATTCCTATCATCATCGCCAATGCGGCCCAGCAATCCAACCCCGACGGATCGTTGTATACGATTGTGGGCGCGAGGGTATTTTTCATTTTTGTCGTTCTGATTGGAGGTATTTTCGGCATGTCTCTCGCCAACGCCGTTTTCGTTGACGAAATGACGATGGATAATAACCGGAAACTGGAAAAGAAGGTCGATAAACTGCAAAAGCAGCTGTCGGAGCTGATTGAACTGTTAAAAGATAAAGAGGGTTAAGTTTTATGAAAATCGTGAGAAAGCCAGGCGTACACCAAATATTTTACAACAGCTCTAGCTGAATTGGCTCTTCCCAACGACTGCCAAAAGCCGAGCCGCTCGTTTAGGCCTCTATCTGAGTACAAAATGCTAAATATTTATCAGTACCAAACCTGTATAAATCATTATTCCTTTCCTAAGACAATCAAATAGGGTTATGGTCAGATTTTCTCTGATTACCTAACTTTCTTTAGAATATTTTGTTTCCACAAAAACCTTAAACTGCTCCATCCACTTCTGACTTTGTGCCTTAAATTTACCCGGAAATAATTTAGCCATAAGCTTTATCATCCACCCATTAAATTGTGTATACTCAACCTCCGAAATGTAAAGCGTCTGTTGCGGGTTAATGGCCTGAAAGCGAGAAGTTTGGGTGTTGGTCATGTGCTTGTGTTCGTAGCGCGCAATCATTTCGTCCGGCAGACGATTGGCGATAATAGTTTCAATCAATAGAATCTCCCGTTTATCGTGCAATAGAATTTTGGATTTGGCATTTTTAGTATTTCGAATACCCTCCAAAAGCACTATCTGCTGGAAGCCATCTTGCCATTCTTCAAAATAAGCTTCGTTTTCCCAAAGGGATACGACTGCTTTTATCGGTGCGTTAATTTTAGTAGAACAGGTATATTTCATTGGATACTTGTTAACGAATGGTGGATAGTTTGGGTCGAATATAGTTAATTTTAAGTGAGTATAGTTAAGATTATCTGAATATGGTTTGAGTAAATACCATTACAAGTCTTTGGGCGTTCATAGCAGGGAGTGTCCCCTAAAGTGTGTCAGCGCGGAAGCTTTCCTTCAGGCCTGCCTCCCGAATTAGGGAGGAACACAAGGTGCGGGATGCCTGAGCTAATGACAATTAGCGAACCCGCAGGGGTGGGAGGCCACACACTTGTTCGTACAGTCTCTCATAGCATATCAAAACAATTTACAAAACTTAAAATCAACCATCAGATGAAAATCCTCAAACCCACCTTGATCTTATCCTTACTAGGGGTAGAGTATTATTGACCAAAATAAAAGAAGCCGCTGCAACCACAGCGGCTTCTTCCATCCGGCAAACACCAACTCAACGCTAATATTTTTTACATTAAAAAACCTAGTGCCTTTGCGCTTTAGTGGCAAAAAAACAAGCCCTCTACCAAAAATACCCCACCACAAACGCCGTTATCACCAACAAGATCACCGACAAAATCCGGTAGTTCTGGTACCACGGTAACCCTCGTAATTCTTCCGTCTCTTCCGCAATTAACTGAGGCGTCCAGATCATACCTTTTAGCTTTTCTGCCGTACTAGGTTCACTAATTAAGCTAACCACGATATGCACCACCAAACAAAGGACAAAAAGTACCGTCGTACGGAGCAGGAAGTGCAACTGCCAGAACCAATAATCTATTTCCGTCACGATCCCGTATACCCAAATCGCCGCCATTACCATCCCAAAAAGGAGACTGACAATACTGCCCGTACTGGTCGCTCGTTTCCAGAACAATCCAAGAATAAAAGTCGAGACAATCGGAGGTGCAATGTACCCAAGAATATCCTGCAGGTAGCGGAATAAATCTCCGTATTTACCAATTTGTGGAGCCCACAAAGAAGCTAAAATTACTAAAATCAGGGTAGAAATCTGACCACTTTTTACCAACTGCTGACTGGTCATTCCCGGTCTGAATTTTTTTACAAAATCCATCGTGATTAGCGTCGAAGCGGAATTGAACGTCGCGGAGATACTACTCATCATCGCCGCTAATAAACCAGCGACTACCAGTCCTAATAAACCGGAAGGTAACAATTCAAAAATCAACATCGGATAGGTGAAATCTGTACAGTTGGCCAGATTGTCACAAGGTCCGGTGGTCGTCTGAAAGAATACTTCTCTTTCTCTGAACAGCAAAAAGGCAATCGCTCCCGGAATCACCATGATTAAGATCACGGGAAGTTTTAGTAATCCCGCAAACAAGGCACCCCAACGTCCATGATTCAGACTCTTGGAGCTCAAAAGCCGCTGGACCATAAATTGATTATTGGCCCAAAAATAAAACCCAAGTAAGGGTACGCCCGTCAGCAATCCCCACCAGGGAACAATCGGACTATCGTATTGTCGCCACCATTCGCCGTCATTATCTCTGACAATACTCATCGCCTCCGAGGCGTCCTTGGTGGTAATTCCGGCCGCTTTTAGTTCGTTCAGTTGGGTAACCATTCCATCCCAGCCACCAACGGCGCTTAATCCGTACCAGGTCAACACACACGACCCAAAAATCAAAACGACGGCCTGGATTACCTCCGTTTTTACCACCGAATTTAATCCGCCGGGAATCGTGTAGGCAGCCGCCGAAGCTGCCAGAATCAGGATCACCACCCACGGTTCCAGCTGAGGGAAAATCAGCCCCAAAACCAGCGTACCCACGTACAGAGCCGCCGCCGTATCTATCAGAATATTACCGACCACCGTGATAAAAGAAAAATAATATCGGGAACGTTCGTCGTACCGTTTTTCCAAAAATTCGGGCATCGTGTAGACTCCACTTTTCAGGTAAAAGGGAAGAAAAAAGATCGCAAAAAAGACCAATACTAAAACGGCATACCACTCGTAATTATAAACGGTCATATCCAACAGATAAGCCGAACCTGCCAAACCGATCAGCGTAGAACTCGAAATATTTGCCGCAAAAAGAGAAATTCCAACGGTAGGCCAGGTCAGACTTCTACCTCCCAGAAAATATTCTTCGGACGAATTTCGCTTGGAGTGGTAGATACCATAAACAATGATAAAAACCCCATACAGGATCATGATGCTCAGGTCAAGGGTACTAAGGTTAAAATTTTTCATTTATATTAAGGTTATAGTTGCTCAAGTTTGGTTAAGAATAGGATGCTAATGTAATGATAAATTTCAGTAGAAAAGAAAATCCCCGAAAATTTCTTTTCCTTGACTCATATTGTTTAAATTCGCCCTTGATGGCAAAGAAAAGTAAACAGACAAAAAGATCAAAAGGAAAGGCAGTTGTTTCCAAAGCAGCAGCTGACGCTCCGGTTTTAAAGTGGCTGCCTTGGCTGCTTGGTTTGGTCGCTTTTTTGCTTTACGCCAACACGCTGGGACATCAATATGCGCTGGACGATGCTTCCGTGATTACCGATAATTTTGTGGTAAAGAAAGGACTGGCTGGTTGGCCGGAGATCTTTACAACCCACTATCGTTTTGGGTATTGGAACAGTACAGGTACCTTATACCGACCGATTTCTCTGGCTGTTTTTGCCTTGATCTGGCAGGTTAGTCCAGATAATCCATTTCTTTTTCATTTGGTAAATATTTTATTTTTTGCTGCTACGATTGTAGTGCTTTTTAAAACTTTGCGTGCCTTCTGGCCCGAGCTGCATGATTATATTATTGCCGCAGTGACCTTTATTTTTCTATCTCATCCGGTCCACGTTGAAGTGGTCGCCAATATCAAAAGTCTGGATGAGATTTTAAGCTTTTTCTTTAGTCTGCTGGCTGTTCGTTTTTATTTAGAACATCTGAAACAACAAAAAAATAACTATTTAGTGATGGCAGTTGGCTTCTATACTTTGGCTTTATTTTCCAAAGAAAATGCCATTACTTTTTTAGCCGTTTTTCCGTTGGTTGGTTATTATTATTCGTCCGATAAAAATCGGAATTGGATAAAGGCGAATACTGTTTTTATAGTACCCGCCGCGATTTTCCTGGGATGTCGATTGATGGTGTTAAAAACCCAATCTCTGGAAGTTGTGTCTCCTTTAGATAATTTATTGGTTGCTACCAACGGAGCGGTAGAGTGGTACGCAACGACTATTTTGTTAATTGGAAAATATCTGTGGACCTTACTGATTCCGCTGGAGTTGGGCAGCGATTTTGGTTATAATCAAATTCCGGCAACCGGGTTTGGAAATATTAAAGTACTATTGTCGTTGCTCAGTATTCTGGGGTTGATGGGGGTAGGAGTTTGGGGATTGGTGAAGAAAAATAAAGCCGCCTTTGGGATTGTATTTTTTGCCATTTCCTTTTCTATTTATTCAAATCTCTTTATCAAAATCGGATCTTCTTACGGGGAACGCTTCTTGTACGTAGGAAGCCTGGGCTACGCCATTGCCCTGGTGATGGCGCTCCGCTATTTTTGCGTCAAAAAATCTGCCATCCGATCTGGTGGGTCTAAAATAAGTGAAAATGAAAAATTTGATCTGAAAAAATATATGGTTTTATTTGCGGTGACAGGGCTGCTGGGCTTGTTTTATGCTACCCGTACTATTTTGCGAAATGCCGCCTGGTACAATTCCTATTCTTTGTATAAAACAGATATTCGTACGGCCCCTAATAGCGCTAAATTAAATTACCATCTGGGCCTGGAAGAAGTCAAAGAAGCCCTGAAGGCAAAAGTTCAAAACCAAAAATTACAACTACAAAATAATGCCTTTACCCATTTCCGTAAAGCCATCGAACTGTATCCAACTTACGGTGATGCCTACGGTCAACTGGGCCTGGCATACTACCGACAGAAGCAACCCGAGGAAGCACTGAAAAATTATCAAATCGCCTTAAAATATGATCCCAACGATGCTAAAGTCTACAGCAATATGGGCGTGATTTATTTTGAAAAAAGAGATATGAAAAAAGCGGAAGAGGTGTACACTAAAGCGGTAGAACTGGATCCCCGATACATTGATGCCCGCCGCAATCTCGGAAGCGTCTACGCACAAACCGGTCGTTTCGATCAGGCCATCACCCAGTTTTCCGAAGGAATAAAATATGATCCTAACAATGCGACACTCTTTTTGTATTTAGGCTACGTTTACCGGGATAAGGGTGAGGTGAATCGGGCCAAAGAATATCTGGAAAAGGCGTATCAGCTGGATCCGACGTTGCGAAAATGATAGCGGAAATTGGCAATAGGACTTTGGATCGCTTATTTTATTTTTTGGATATGGTAGATTCGGATAAGTAACAAATTATATGATCCCTCCGCAAGAACTGGGTGCACGATTTTTTGTAAAATCAGTCGGGAGTTGTTTCTTAGCTCGAGTAGAGGATTAAGGTTACAGTTTATACAGTGAAAACATGGTCGCCCCTCTGGGGCTAATTGCGTCCGGTATGTTGGCTTATAAGGATGATCGCCCCTTCGGGGCTGAGGTGAGTTTTGAGGATTATCTATTGAATTAGCGAAGTTGATTTTATAAATTATATTGTTAATAAACGAAATTTTTATATAATATTGAGCGATAAATATTTTTAACACACTTTCAATAATCTGTCACTTTATGGCAAACACGTACACCCAACTTTACATCCAACTAGTATTTGTGGTCAAAGGTCGCCAAAGCCTCATTCAAAGAGAATGGAAAGAGGAGTTGTATCAATACATTACTGGTATTGTTCAAAACAATGGGCATAAAATGTTACGTATAAATGGGATGCCCGATCACGTCCATATTTTTATTGGGTACAACCCCAAACAGAGCATCTCGCAACTGGTTGAGACCATCAAAACCGATAGCAATCATTTTATTAAACGGAAAAAGCTTTGTCGGTTTAAATTCAATTGGCAAGCGGGCTATGGCGCGTTTAGTTACAGCCATTCTCAAGTTGATCGTGTGGTGAAGTATATCATCAATCAAGAAGCGCATCATCAGAAAAAGACGTTCCGAAAAGAATATTTAGAAATGTTACGGAAGTTCGAAGTGGAGTTTAAAGAAAAGTATTTATTTGATTTTTTGGATATCGTAGATCCTGAAAAGTGATTACATGATCGCCCCTCTGGGGCTAATTGGTCCGGTTTATTGTTTTATAAGGATGGTCGCCCCTCTGGGGCTAATTGCGTCCGGTATGTTGGTTTATAAGGATGATCGCCCCTTCGGGGCTGAGGTGAGTTTTGAGGATTATCTATTGAATTAGCGAAGTTGATTTTACAATTTTATAGTCATCCGTTATTGGCTAGAGCATAAATCAATGAGTAGCAGCGTAATTTATTTGACAGGGTCAGCCCCAGCGGGGCGAGGATTTTTATAGCACCAGCATCGAAAGGGTTCTAAGCCCCAGGGGGGCGTTAATGTCATGATTTTAAAATTGGCGA
>CALLLR010000258.1 GCA_938008185.1 uncultured Saprospiraceae bacterium | reverse complement strand
AATACGTTGGATTCCAGCGAAGCTACCATCGGACGAATTAATATTCAGGATAAGGTTTCTTATTTTGAAATAGAAAAAGAATACGCGGATAAATTAATTCAGGGACTTCGAGGTCAGGTAATCGACGGCGAAAAGATAATGGCCGATACCTCAGAAGGCGCACCGATGCCGGAGAAGAAAAGTAAAGGCAGAAAATCTAAACCCTTTAATCCAAATCGTCCCGATAATTTTAAAAAGCGCAAGAAGAAGGTTCGACACCGTAAGGGTGGGGGGAGTAAAAAGGGGTGATTGGATTATTTGAAGTGCATAACTGACTGATCCCGACTGAAAGGAGGGCAACGTACGACAGTGCGTTGAAGGAAAGCACCGCGTAAGCGGACGGGATGGCCTTTTTTTGATGTGCAGATTGTTTAATTGATCTTTTAGCTTTGAGGGGAGTTTTTTTTGTTGGATAACAAGCCGATACTTTTAAATGGAAGTATCGGCTTGTTTGGTTGTTAGTTTAGCTACGATTTATACAATATTATTGTCGTTAGAATCATTTAATAGCCGAGATGGTCGATTAAAGGTGCTTCACTAACTCGATCAACTAGACAGAATTTTTTTAATTCAAAAATCTAAAAAATAAGGATATAAAAGAATAATTGGAGTTTTTACCTTTTTACTTTTATTCTTAAATATTTCTATCCTGATATTATACCTACGAGATGGGCTGATAATGAAGGTCCTTATCAAATTTATTGGGAGTTTAATGGTCTGGTATCCGATGCTTATATTTACGATAGATTAGAAGAAGATTTAAGCATTACAGAATTAGGAATCTTAAAAATATTTGATGGTACTTTTTGGAAAATAGTTGACTTGGAAGAGAAGGGGATTTCTGAATTTTCTTATACCAGTATTTTAAATATGCCATCTTACCTAAAAATTGAGCCTGCTTTATTTTATGTTGCCAGACGTTACCGGGCGGGAATAATTGATGAAAAAGGGAAGGTCGTTTTGCCATGTTATTTTCAAAGTGTCCAACCTGAAATACGGATCATAAATCCTACTGCAATGCCTGAATTATTTCCCGTAAAAGATAAGAACAAATGGGGATATGCACAAAAGGGAGGGAAAATAATCATACCATTTCAATTTAAGGAAGCTTCTCATTTTTCTGAAAATATGGCTATTGTCAAAAAGGAAAAAAGCTATTTTTTGATAAACAAAAAGGGAGAATTAATTACCAAAAACGGATATGACAAAGTGATGAGTGTCGACTCCGACGCGGATCTTGCAATTATTGTGAACAAACAGGGAAAACATGGAGCCGTCAATTCGAAAGGAGAAGAAAAAATTCCGTTGATCTAAGACGGACTGGATGCGGTAAACCCAGTTGGCCGGAGATTGTATCGCTTTAAATTAGCGGGTAAATACGGAGTAGTAAATCACAAAGGAAAAATCCTGGTTCCGGCATATAATCGTTTTGGGGTCAATCGCCTGGGGCTGGGTATGATCACCGATAGAAATTCTACACTCCGGGGATTAAACAGAAAAATATTGTTAAAAAAACAATACGATAATGTCAGAAATTATTACAAGAATTATTATATCGTTGAGAAAAACGGAAAAGCAGGCATCGTTGATATTTTGACCGAAAAAGTAATACTACCGCTGGAATATACCGATATATTGTTAAATAACTACAAAAAGTGTGCGGTGGATTATTTTGTAGTGCAAAAAGGAGAAAAGGTTGGTTTTGTCGATCATTCCGGTCATACCTGATAGTATTCGGATTCAAACAAAAATTGAAATTACCGAAAAGTATTTTTGGCTATCAACGGATGGAAAAGTAACGGAAAATTCAGTAATAATCAGCAACAAAACTAAAGACCCTAAACCCACCAAAATCGAAGTTGCGCCCCATATTTTTAAAACCTATGACCCGGTTAGCCAGGATCGATTTTTGATAGACGAAAATGGAGAGAAAATTCTGCCTCATAATTTTTCTAAAATTTACAAGTACGGTAATGGTTTTATTCCTTTTAAAACAAGAGACGGGAAATACGGATTTTACTTGCCTGCTCCAAAATTAGAAGTACGTTATGATAATGTTCAAACCGATGATAACAACACCGCTATCAGGTGGGTAAGAAACAAAAAGAAATATGGATTTATAAATAAAGATGGAGTGGAACTCACCCCGTTAGACTTTGAATTAATAGGAAAAAAACAGGAAGGAAGGATCAGTGTCTTAAAAGACGGCAAAATGGGTTTCATCGACGAATCTGGCGCCATGAGGATCCCCATGAAATTTGACGACGATGGAAACTATTGGCCCTATTTTGAAAAAGGTGTCGCTTATGCTTACTCGAATGGCAAATATGGTTTTATCAACCCCGAAGGAAAAACCCTTGCTCCTTTTGAATACGAAGCCATTGCTTATTTTAAGGACGGCGTAGCCATTGCTTACCGAAACGGAAAATGGGAGGAACTTGAGTTTTGAGAAAACCACGAGTCAGCAAAGCGCGAGGTAAGTTTTCTTAAAGCGATGAAATCTCTTCTTCTGACAGATTCGTATATTGAATTATTTTTGCCAGGGGTTCGCCATTTTTTTTCATTTCAATTGCAATCTCTATATTTCGTTTGCCCCGTCCTTCTTCTCGTCCTTCTTCCCGTCCTTCTTCCCGTCCTTCTTCTCTGGAGGTATCTATGACATTTTTTAGATCTCTGTAAGTTTTCAGACTCTCTTCGTAAGCACCTCTTTCTTCTGGTGTAAACCGTGCAATCTCTGCTTCTTTAAATAATCTCTTGAAAATTTTATTTTGCAGCTTATCTGGAAGATCTTGTAATTGAGACAGATACCTGAAAACATATATCCATTTGTCGAAGTCCGATTCTAATTCACTTTCCTTTTTATTAAATTTTGGTAATTCTATGTAGATGAATTTTAATTTATCAAAAAAGACTTCACACCTTTGATTTTTCAATTCTATGATGTGTAATAAACTAGGATCTGTTTTATGGTCATCAAAAATAAAATCTAATATTCCAATCGTATAGACAGGGTCTAACTTATAATCCCAATCTCCTTTTTTTGCTTGTTCCTGAATGGGAAAAGAAGCGTAGTATACACTTCTATCTTTAAAGAAATTATGTTTCGCTTTTTGCATTTCTACAATAAATCGTTCGCCTGATTCTCCTATGCAGTATAAATCAAAAATGACTTTCCTGTCTAATTCTTTCAGTCCTAGTTGTTCGTTATTTGAATAGCTTAAATCTTTAATTTTATGTTTCTCTGGTAATATTTGATTAAGAAAATCTATCAATAGGACCTTATTGGGTTCAGTCCCGAATAATTTTTTAAAACCAAAGTCCGTAAGTGGATTTATATACTTATCCTTAAGTATGCTCATTCTTAATCATTTAAATTTTAATATTTCCATCTTTGGCAAAGATAAACATTTTATAGATGTACAATTTTTATATCTCATTACGAA
>CALLLR010000257.1 GCA_938008185.1 uncultured Saprospiraceae bacterium | reverse complement strand
GTGATTTTGATTCTATTCAAAGTTATCTGACCGTATCTTTTAACACCGCGGGTACTTATCAGCTGGATAGCTGGATGATTAACGGAATTACTTTTGGTCCGGTAAGCTTTACCGATCCGGCAGCTTTAGCAGATAGCATGAGTGTAATTGACCCAACGGGTAACTGGAATTATAGTGGATTATTAATTACCGGAGGAACTGCCCTTAATTCCTACGGGGACTTAACCGTCAGTGAAAATGGAACGCCACTGGCTACCGTAACACCTAGTCCAATTCTACGAGCCAATGGAACTGCCATGTTGCTGGATACTGGTTTCCACGAGGTGATTGTTGTGGATGATCTCAGTGGCTGTGCAGATACGATCGCCGTTCAGGTGGATTGTACGCCTGCTCCGGTTTGTCCTGATTTTATTAGCGTTGCCAGTCAACTATTGATTTCGGAAGATTGTAATGAACTGACTACGGCTTGTGTTCCGGTGTCCATTAATGATGCCACTCGATTCACGATTACCGATAATGGATTACCTTACGGAACTTTATTAACGGCTTGTGGAGCAGATACGGTGCTTACCTACGAAACAGGAAATGTACCGGGCAGCGGACCTTATGATTTGGAAAACTGGACGGTGAATGGAACGATGTTCAGCGGTCGATTTGATGATCTGAATGCCCTGGCTGATTCTATGACTTTATGGGATACTGGCAGCAACTGGATCTACGATCAAATAGCAGAAACGATTACCGGAGCAAATCCTGACAACACGTATAGTTCTTTAAATATTCGACACTTGTTGACGAGTAGTTTGATTGTATTATCTACCACCGATATAATGGTTGGCGGTGGAACCAATCTGGAACTCGCCGCAGGATTTCACGAAGTGATCTTTGAACGACCTGATGGTTGTATGGATACTTTGGCAATCACGGTGGACTGTCCGAATCCTGATACCATTATAGCAGATTTGGTTATTGGTATTACGGATACGATTTGTCTGGATACTTTTGATCTGGCTGGAAATATAATTGATATTGACAACGTTTGCCCCGATGCATCGGGAACTTCTACTACGATTGACTTCCTGGATGGATTCACTTGTATCGAAGTGACCGGAATTGAGGTAGGAACGGATACCGCTTGTATTGTGATGTGTGATGATCTGGGAGTTTGTGATACGACAACCTTTATTTTCAACACAACGTCTGATCAGGTATCTCCGCCAACCGCAAATCCGGATACCGCTAATACCGTTATTGAATTTTCGGTAGATGTGGTCGTTGTAAATAACGATGATGCAGGTAATCAACCGATTGATACTTTCTACATCGTAAGTGGTACTGACAATGGTACGGCCTTCCTGAATCCTGAAACCGGATTATTGACCTATACACCATTTGCGGGTTATTGTAATGACGATATCCCGGATATGCTGACCTACGGAATATGTAATGCTTCGGGTTGTGATTCTTCTACCGTAACGATTTTTGTTGAATGTGATACGGTGCGAGAACTGGTTATTCATAATGGATTTTCGCCCAACAATGATGGGGTAAACGATGTATTTATGATTCAGGGATTAAGAAATTTCCCGAATAACTCACTTTCTGTCTTCAACCGCTGGGGTAACCAGGTATATCGTAAAGATGCTTACGGTTTTAACGAAAGTGGTCAGTACGATGAAAATACACTTTGGGATGGAACCTGGACAGAGCAGATATTACCAGATGGAACTTATTTTTACTTGCTGGATGATGGCAACGGTAATAAATATTCTGGCTACGTACAGATACACCGATAAGATATTACATACTATGAGACTGTATCGGAAATTATAAAATTTTCGTAAACAGATTTTTTTGTGAATTTAAGCAAGCGATTACCTATGGGTGGTTGCTTGCTTTTTTTTACGGGAATGGGAATAGCTACAAGCCAATGGCCAGGATGTTCAATTTATGAAAAAAAATCTGCCGCCTGTCGCCTGCCTACCGCAGGCAGGCTCAAGGTCGGAGGTTTTTGTCTAAATGAGAAAATTTTGGTTCATTAATAAAATTTTGTCAAGAATGAAATTTCATGAAATTTAGATTTAACTATCAAATTTCACAGAAAAAATTTTTCGTAATTACTGAGTAAATTGAACGCTCTAGCCAATGGCTAATAGGATTTTCACTTTCCTATTTCTTCACTTGTTTTTCCAACAAAGAAAATATTTTGTCAATCTCATAGTTTTCTTCGCTGAGGGCGTGCGATTTTTTATTGATTTCGTCAATGATTAAAAATTGTGTTTCTCTGATCACTTTTTCTTTCGCATATTTTCCGGTTTGCTTGTCCTGGTAATAATAAGCATTACGAATATCGGTATAATCTACTGTCCCATAGGGCGTATCCATATCCTGTACGCGCATGACCACGGGCGTTAGTTTGACCGTGGTCAACCACGTAAAAAAGGTAGCTCCACCGGAGATGAGCGCACCAAAGAAAAGCAACATTAAAAACATATTTTTATAATGTCGCTGTTCGTATTTAGGTTTGACTCGACCGCCAATAATCATGCTAAGTAAAAGGACGATTGTGATGATGCCAAAGGTCATCATGTCTTTGCTCAGGCCCGTTTGGATGGGATCGAAGGTGGCAATAATTTCGTTCATAATATTAAAAAAATTAGTAAGCAAAGGTACGAAGAAGAATTTAGTTTAGATACTTCTGGCCCCTTGCTCTACCCGAAGCCCTGCATTTGGTATTGCCTTATTCTAAAACAATGTTCAGCATTTCGCCCTACCAAGTATGAAGTGGTGAACCCTTTGGGGATTGGTGGTGTTGTAAAACATATGGCGTTGGCTTGAATAGGAAAAATTAGGGTTGTGTGCTGAAAATTACGCCATATTCGTTATTTTTGTATAAAAATTCAAATAATTTTATGAAAGTTGAACAGATATATACGGGTTGTTTAGCGCAGGGTGCGTACTACATTGAAAGTGATGGAGAGGCGGCGATTATTGATCCTTTACGGGAAACGGCTCCTTATCTTGCCAAAGCAAAATCAAATGGTACTACGATAAAATATATTTTCGAAACCCATTTTCACGCTGATTTTGTTTCGGGTCATCTGGATTTAGCGGAAAAAACGGGCGCAAAAATCGTCTACGGACCAGAAGCGGAAACGGGTTATACCAAGCATCTGGCAAAGGATGGAGAAGTTTTTAAATTGGGAAAGGTAACGATTACCGCTTTGCATACGCCGGGACACACGCCCGAAAGTACCACTTATTTACTGAAAGACGAAGCGGGTGAACCTTATGCGATATTTTCGGGAGATACGCTTTTTATCGGTGATGTAGGTCGCCCAGACCTGGCGCAGAAAAAAGGACATTTAACCGCAGAGGATCTGGCGGGCTGGTTGTTTGATAGTCTGCGAAACAAGATTATGCCACTGCCGGACCATGTGCTGGTTTATCCGGCGCACGGTGCGGGTTCTGCTTGTGGAAAAAGTATGAGTAAAGAAACCTGGGATACTTTAGGTAACCAAAAACAAACCAATTATGCTTTGCGGGCAGATATGACTAAACCCGAATTTATTGAAGCGGTAACGGATGGCCTGCTGCCTCCTCCAACTTATTTTTCAGCCAACGCCAAGCTCAATAAAATGGGGTACGAATCTATCGATACGGTGATGGCGCGTGGCGCACAGGCTTTATCACCTGATGAATTTGAAAAGATTGCCAATGAGACGCAGGCATTGCTGTTGGATGTTCGGGACAAAACGGTTTTTGTCAAAGGCTTTATTCCCAACTCCATTTTTATTGGATTGCAGGGAAGTTTTGCTCCGTGGGTTGGCGCTTTAATTCCAGATTTAAAACAGCCTATTTTATTAATTACCGAAGAAGGAAAAGAGGAAGAAGCGGTGAAGCGTTTAGCGCGGGTAGGATATGATAATGTGGTTGGACATTTGGTGGGGGGCTTCGATGCCTGGACGACTGCCGGAAAAGAAGTGGATAGTATTGAAACGATTGATGCCGATACTTTTGCAACCCGCTATACCGAAGATTTGAATTTGCTGGATGTACGAAAGCCGGGAGAATTTGCCGCTGCTCACGTGAAGACGGCACAAAGCTTTCCACTGGATTTTATTAATGAGGAAATGAGTAAAGTAAGTGTAAATAATCAATATTATCTACAATGTGGTAGTGGTTATCGTTCTACGATTGCTGCCTCTATCTTGCGTGCGCGAGGGTTTGATAATTTAATCAATGTACAGGATAAATTTAATGATATTGCGGCGGGACCAATTCCAACCGTCACGGCAGCTTGTACCTTAGGGAAAAGTTAGGAGATTAAAAAAAAACGCAATAGCAATAGCTACTTCAGTTTTCTCGTCAACGTTAGATGACCTCAATAAATTGACCTTCCCTTTAGTTTACCAAATCTATCAAAAAACCAGGGGGAAGGTTTGGTAAACTTAATAGTCAAGTTATTCGAGACTGTGCGACCAAGTGTGTGGCCTCCCATCCCTACGGGTTCGCTAATTATCATTAGCCCAGGCATCCCGCACCTTGTGTTCCTCCCTGATTCGGGAGGCAGGCCTGAAGGAAAGCTTCCGCGCTGACACACTTTAGGGGATACTCCCAGTTATTCCACCAATAAATTATCATAAATCAACACTTTCCCCCAAACATCCTGATAGTCTTCGATAAATTTCAGATGAATTGGATCTTGCTGGTAGGCATCGTGATCTTTGGTGGACTTAAAGTGACAAATCCAGGCGACAAAATAATTATTATCCACAATTTCGCGATCCGTTCCTGCTGGTGGTCCATAATAGACTTTTTGAATAGAAGGTGTTTTAGCCAGTTTCGCCAGCCCAGTCATAAACTCCGTCTTTCTTTGTTCGGTTAATCCTTCGGCAGCATAGAAATAAACCGTGTGAATAAATTCTGGCTCGGATTCGGCAGGTATGGCTTTCAACTCTGCGATCTCCGACTGGAGGACCGCGATTTTTTTGTTCAGGTCCGAATTATTATTGTTGCAACTTATAGTGAAGAGTAGTACGAATAGTAAATAAATACACGGAAGAAAGGTAGATTTAAGCATGGTTGAATCGTTAAGAGGTTGCGTCTACCAGCCTATGCGAAGGAAGACAGAATATAAAATTTAAATCCCAAAATAGAAAATAAATTTGATAACCTATCTCAGACCGATTACTTTTGTTCTATGTTATCCATCTTAATTCCTGTGTATGCGGAATCCGTCGTCCGATTGGTTTCCGAGTTGGTCCGACAGGGTCGTGCATTGGAAATCCTGTTTGAGGTGATCGTATTTGATGATGGATCATCGGAGGCCATAAAAAAGGAAAATCAGAAGATTGCTGAAATCCCGGAGGTGATTTATGAAAACCTTTCCAAAAATTTAGGTCGCTCCGCCATCCGTAACAAACTCGGTGACCGGGCAAAATTTCCTTATTTGTTATTTTTAGATTGTGATAGTTATCCGGCTAGCGAAGATTTTTTAAAAAAATATTTTGAAAATTTAGTGCCTAATACCGTATTGGTAGGTGGTACGGCTTACGCCGAAAAATCTCCCCGCGGAAAAGAACTGCACTGGTTGGTGGGTAGTCAACGCGAAGTGGTAGCTGCCGAACAGCGAGCACTTCATCCTCACCACGGATTTAGTTCTTTTAATTTTGTCGTTCCGAAGGATGTTTTTAAAAAAATAAAATTTGATGATACCATTGTCGGTTATGGCCACGAAGATACTTTGTACGGTTGGTCACTAAAAAAGGCAGGTATTGCCGTCATACATCTGGAGAATCGATTAATACATTTAGGACTGGATGATGCCACTACTTTTTTAGAAAAGCGCCGAATGGCCATTCGCAATTTATTAATTTTACAAAAAAAATATGCCATCATGGATACCCGATTGTTACGGACTCATGCCCGTCTATCGGCGATAGGACTGCGGTCAGTGATAGTTGGTTTTTTTGGTTTTTTTGAAAATTTTATATTACGAAACTTACAGAGTAGCCATCCCCGTCTGCTTTTTTTCTTTTGGTGGAGTCTGGTGGAGTTGGATCGGGGGAAGGAATAGGGATTTTAAAATAAATGACAAAGCGCGAATATGTTACAGATGATACGAATTATTCGAACCAGCATACGTGAATCAAAGAAGAGCAAAAATTGGAATGGAACCAATTGAAGAATATCTTCAAAGATTCGGAATAGATTTTAACGTAGAACAGGAGAAAACCTTTAAGGAATATTGAAGGTCGAATATTTCTGCAATGGCTGCATCCGCCACATATACTAACTACCAATCAATCCCCCCCCAAAAAGTGTCTATCGTCCACCTGCCGAAATCCCCGCACCGATCGTGGTGCTTTGAATCAATGCTTCCCGGAAAAAGGATAAAATCAGTTGGAATTTGTACGGAACCAGGGGCATTATTAGTAGTTGACGCACTTTCGGTAGTAGCGTCTGCCAAGTCTACGCGCAGATCCGTGTATCGGTACCATTGATCACCGGCAATATTTAGGTGATTTTTCCAGCCTTCGGTCTTAGGGTACCAGGCATTTTGACCGTCCATATAGATAGAAAAGGCTTTTGATAGTGGATTTTGCCCGATCCAGTCTCCCATAAACTGGGGCCCGGCGCCAAAAATAGGCAGGATGTCGAGGGTTCCATGAGTGGGGGCGAGGGCTGGGAGGCGATAGGCGAGGTAGTTGTAAATACTGTTTCCGTTGTTGTATAACGGAGTAGAACGGTAATAATGTACCAAAACCCGATCACAGATGGCGCCTATTTTTTTGCACTGGTCGGGTGTGGGTTTGCCAATGTAGACTTCGGTTAAGGCACCGGAACGGGTAGCTTGCGCTTTTATTTTTACCAATTGTTGATGATAATAGGTGAAAGCACCGGCGGTATCACAAGCAAGTTGATTTTCGGACAGATACGTATCGCAATAATATTTGTCGATCATATTTTGGTTCCAGAATTCAAATTCCAGATTAAAAACGTCAAAACGGGCCGCGGCATCCGGATATAGCTGATTATAAATTTCCAGACGCTCAAAGGAGCGGGCGGATTCACCCACTGCTCCGAAGCTTTGAATACCATAGTCCCTGCGGGCGCGCCGCATAAAATCGGCGAGCGGTTGTGCAGATTTCGCATCGGTAATGGAAAATCTTTGGGAATGAATAAAATAGAGATTATAGCAAAGCAGGTAATTAAAACCGTGTTGTTGAGCAAATTCCAGCAGTTCGTTCTCCGCATCAGGATTACCGATGATATCGACAAAATCATTTACGTATAATCCTCTAACCGACTGAGCGGAAAGTTGTAATGAGAAGAGCAGGATTAGGAGCAGCAGAATATTTTTCATACAAAAGAAATTATTATGGAAAAGGAAGGATTAAAGCGCGGAATAATATTCTGATAAAGGTCAAAAAACATACCTGAATAGAATTAAAATAACAATTAGTGCAGGGGTTTACGACGAAGTAGCGTATTTTGCGCCTTTTTTCGTGGCTGCCTATTACGAAATCAATTACCACAGGAATTATGAGCATTAAAGAACTATTGCCCCATTTTAAGTTTAAGAAAGAAAATTTACCAGGATACCGGGAGATTCTCATTTTTGTCATTTTTATGATCTTTTACAAGATTTCGCGCTATATCGCTATTGGTGACGAGCAGACCGCCTTTGCCAATGCCTATCGGGTGATTGAGTGGGAACAGATGATGGGAATTTTCTACGAAATTCCGATACAACAATATTTTCTGGACTATAAACTGATGATTAAGGCGGTCAATCAATTTTATATGCGGGTTCATTTACCTTCGACCATTATATTTTTCATCTGGTTGTACCACTATAAGCGACCCTATTATTTCTTTATCCGGAATGGATTTTTGTTGGCGAATGTCGTTACCCTATTTATATTCATCGGTTTTCCCTGTGCTCCGCCCCGGATGCTCAACGAAATAGGATTTGTAGATACCTTATTATCAATCAGTGATATCAATTTATACAAAGGAAATCTATCTAAATTATTTAATCAGTATGCGGCCATGCCATCTATGCATTTTGGTAATTCACTGTTGATTGCGGTGGTTACCCTGATTTTATCAAAGAATAATTGGGTGCGAATCGGATTATTTATCTATCCGGTATTTGTTCTTTGGATGATTGTGATTACTGGTAATCACTTCTTTTTAGATGCGGTTTTAGGTGGAATAATCGTTTTGGCTCCTTATCCATTAATGCGGATTGCCGAAAAAATATTCCCAGGTTGGGTATGGATTTCGCGCGGTTCGGTCGCACAACGTAAAGCGAGTGTACTGATAAAATAAGATGACCTGTGGTAATTATTTTTTATGTTAGAATAACTTCTATGTTAATTTTTTAATCTATAAACTTTAAGAGACCCTTTTTCCGTTACAGTCATTTGCGGAGCCAACTTCCATCACCTATTCGATACGCCAATGACGCCCAATAATGTAAAGATAATTCTTGCTGTCCTTCTTTTTTTATTACCCATTCTATTGCCTGCTCAAGTCCGTATTGGACTAGGAGGCGGTGGTTATTTTGGGCTAAAAGATCAAGGTATAAATGCTGGGCTGCAAGTTCAGAAAGACTACTCTGAATTTAGTTCTTTAAGACTACAGATAGCCTTAACCGATAAGCCTTCCAATCTTCCTCAACAAAATCTCAATCCAGACTTTGACTACTTGTCCGGGCATGTTTCGTATCTAATACTCCCGCTTGAATACCAATATTTTATACCGTTTAAAAAATTGCGAGCTGGTGCGTTTGGCGGCCCGTATTTTGCCTATGGCTTAAAAGCTGCGGTGCTTAAAAAGCTGGATGATTTTAATTTTGAAAAGATGAATTTAGATTTTAGGGACCAGGGTATCCGACGGTTCGATATTGGCGTACATTTTGGGGGTGGTCTGGAATTAGCGTTGCCGCGTTTTAAGCGCATGTTTGTTCGGGTGAATTATGCGTTGGGACTTGTGGATATTGATCTGGGAGATGCTTCCACTTATCAGGAGGGAGTCGGTATTTTGATGGGACTGATGGTGCCCATTAATGGAGGGAAGGAAGCGGGAGCGGATAAAGAGGAGAGGTGAATTAAGCCTAAAGAAATAATGAATTTTGAATATTGATTTTTTAGCCCTTAATTCGCAAAAGGAATATTTGGTATTTAACCCAAGTCTCTTACCTGAATAAGGTGATGTCTCCACTATATTGTTGGGTAGTCTGATCCACGAATTCTACTACAGCTACGTAAACGTAGACACCAGGATTGACCGCTTGATTTTTAAAGTTTCCGTTCCAGCCAAAGGTAAAATCATTGGGGGGGAATTGGGATTGCTCGTAGATAATAGCCCCCCAACGATTATAAATACGGAAAGACTGAACAAGCGTTACGCTTTGATCAGTGTTGATGATAAAATAGTCGTTGATTCCATCAGCGTTGGGTGAAAATGCGTTTGGGATATAGACGGCTTTATCCTGATTTACGGTAATTAAAACGCTGGCGGTTGCCGTGCAGCCACGACGATCGGTGATGGTCAATTTGTATTCCGTATCAACGAAAGGCGTGGCTACCGGATTGGGGCAGTCAACACAGCTAAGCCGAGCTTCGGGAGACCACTCATAAAAAACGGTATCCAGATTATTGCCAAATACAAAAGACCGTAATTGGATTTCATCGCCCAACGAAATCATCTGATCTTCCGAAACTTCCACCTGAATTTCTTCCGCCTCCGGAATAGAAAATGGGAAGTCATATAGACAGCCCACCGTATCCCGTACCGTAAGCGAATAATCACCCGCAGAAAGATTATCGAAGAGGGGCGTATCCTGAAAATTGTTTGCTAGGATAGCATAACTAAAACCAGGAACTGTATTTTCTAATAATAGACGACCATTCTGGTCGCCGGGGCAATTCACAGCGGTGATTGACCAATCGGGAGGCGCGATCATACTGGTGAGTAACTCAACGGTTTGGGAAGAAACACAACCCAAAAAATCAGTGACGGTCAAGGTGTAAAATCCGGCAGGTAGATTTGTGATTAAATCCATTACCGCTCCAGTATTCCAATTAAAAGAGTAAGGAGCTGTTCCCCCAGTCACCGTCGTACGAATACTGCCATTTTCCTGACCAGAACAAGCAGGAGTTTGCGTAAATTCAATCGTTGTTGGTAGGTTTAGGGTTAGAATAATTTCAGAAATTGAATCACAATCATTGGTTCCGGAATAAATTTGTTGATACGTGCCGGGCGTGTTGATGAAATTACCAAAAACAGAGACAGAATCGCCGGGGCAAATCACTCGCTCTTCAGTGCTTAATGCGTTAGGAAAAGCGGACACGATATAGCGGACAATGGAATCACAGTTACTAGTATTTTTAAAAATAAAAGACGTATCGGCGTCAGCCCCTAACCCTATATTGTCAATAAAAATACTATCATTCGCACAAATAATAGTGTCCACTACGCTTACGGTATTCGGGTTTTGCACGAAAGTGCCTAAAATATTATTCAAGTAATTACATTCCAGCACATCAGTGACGGGAAATGAATTATTGATGTTAAATGGAGTAGGCAGCGAGTGGTCGTCGTTGAGCATCACATAGATAAAACCGCTCTCGGGTAAGGTAGTGATGAAGCTGAAGGTAGCACAACCATTTGGTTCTAAGGGTTCGTTGAAGGGAGAAATGTTATTTGCAGCCGGAGCAGTCGTCATCGTCGGATTACCATCATAATAACTAAAAACTGTTCCGCCCGGAAAGAGGGCATCTCCCGTATTGCAAGCCTGAAAAGTAACATTGAGCCAGGGATCAAGGCAACGGACATTGAGTGAAGTTATCTCCAGGTCAGGTAGTGGGAAAACGGGATTGCTATATTGATTTAAAAAGGTGTTCATAATTACGCTGTCACGGATAATGTTGGGGTTTTGTTGTTGAATAGGAATACTCAAGTCGTCGTTAATGTTCGTATTAAAAAAAGCGTGTTGATTCCAGACGGGGCGGGATTTACTCCAAGGGCGATTGGCCGATTTAAATGCGATCACATTGCCGTTAGTTGGGCCGGGGCCACAAGTAATAAGCATTTCGGTTTCTCCATCCGCATCAATATCGGCGATGACGGGCATCTCAATATGGGTAGCAGATTGACAGTGTATTTGGACTTTTACGTCGCCCGTAGATCCATCAAAAATGTAGAGACTATCCTGGTCGCGGTAGATCACCTCAGCGGCTCCGTTACCACAGAAATCAAAGACACTGGAAACGGTAACGGCGGATGGATCAAAGATGGGCCGTGTCCAGCGTATGGAGAAATCGTTGTCCAGTGCATAAAAATTATGGCGACTGACGAAGCTGATTTCGGGTAGACCATCGCCGTCGAGATCTGCTACGTTCGGTCGGGAGGCCGCACCTGCGACATTGGTAAATAACGCAAATTCGTGCATCACCACGGGTGTCTGAATATCCCAGACGTATACCGTATTTTGGGTGTCGACTTTTCCCTGAATAATTGCATCGAGGTCGCCGTCCAGATCGAAGTCAGCAATGCTGGTATAGCCATCGGAATAAGAAGTGTCAGGTTGGACCTCAACCTGAAGCACACCGTTGGTCAGATCGACCGAAAGAACTTGGTTGCCCGCAATAATTTCGAGTCCCTGACAATTGTTGCAGTAATCGTCGGGCAGTACATCCACCACCACGGGAGAAGCAAAATAGAAAGGGATGGTTCCTTGATCACGGGCCGGATGGTGTCCATCTGAAAGGAATTTGCCGCCCGAAGCCAGGAGGGAACCGTCAGGGCCTGCGTAAACCTGATTACCAATAATAATCTCAACTGAACCATTGTGGTCGACATCTGCGAGGTTGACTACCGACCAACGGTATCCATCTCCATATCCGACCGTATCGGTGGTCGCATATTTGAGCGTTCCATCGTGTTCATAACAATAGATATATCGATCCTCGCCGACCAAAACAATTTCGCCCAATCCATCCTGATCGATATCCCCGAGGGCGGGGGCCATACCTCCAGCCATGTTAGTGGGCAGTTGTACAGCGTGTTTGGTTGTTCCATTTTGTCCATTGATAATAAAAAGAGAATCGCGATGTATCCGGTGGGTAACGACTTCGGGCAGTCCGTCGGCATCCAGGTCTCCGACGACGACGATGGGGTAATTGCCAACATTGGCCTGGCTGATCCAAAAAGTTTCGAGGGCGATGGTATCGCAATTAGGAGTAAAAGTACATTCGGGTTCACAGCCACTATAGTAAAAATCAAGACAATCGTCGTTACAGTCACAATCGGGATCAAAGCAATCTACGAGACCGTCTCCGTCATCATCGCGTTGGTTGGTACAGTCTTCTGTGGGCGGTAAGGGATTACCCATGAAGAGGAGGAGGGAGAAAGCAGCGATGAAAAAGCGAAAGAGAATCATATATGCCGGATTTAGAACACTGCAAGTTCTTTTTTTGAGTAGCAATGTTCCAGTGATTTTTTAATTCTGTAAATGTATGTATGGGGTTGTAAGATGAAATGGTTGAAACAGCGGTGTTTAAAAAAATTCCACGATTACTTACGTAGAAATTGAAAGTTTAGATTAAGAACCTCTTTTCGAATTCTTAAACGGCTTTTAAATGAAGATACTAAAAATAAATTTAGGGTTACAAAACTTACCAAAAATAAAACTCCCAATTTTTAGATAATACCAAAAATTGGGAGTACGGATAAAAAATTTATTTAATTAATTTTTCACAAACCGAACTGTTTTTATCGTTTCATTTTGTATGGTTTGCAGTACGTAAACGCCATTTGAAAGCTGTTGAACCGGGATCGTTATCTGGTTGAATCCTTCTCCGATAGCCATGGTCTGCTGTTGTATTATCTTTCCGTCCGTAGAATAAATAATCGTCTTTATTTCCGTCTTTTCCGGAGAAGAATACGCCATTTGTAAATAATCCAAGTTTACTGGGTTAGGCTGAATCCCAATTTTAATATTATCGGTTTTAAAGCGGACGATTTTAACACCGAGCATTTCGTAAGTACCATCAAAATCAGTTTGTGACAAGCGGTAGTAATTGTCTCCCGCATCTGGTGTAGTGTGGACGTAGCGATAAGAAGTGGTTGCTTGCGTACTACCTGCTCCCCGAATTTCTGCGAGCGGTATATAGTTGATTCCATCTAAACTATGTTCCAGCCTAAAAAAGTCGTTGTTAAGTTCACTGGCGGTTTCCCAGGTCAGGAGTGTTGTTTTTTCTTGTGCTCTGGCGTCAAAAAGGGTTAGTTCGACGGGAGCGCCCGAGAGTAATCCGCAGTCCTCTGAGGCGTTGTAATTGGTATAACTACAATTAGCCGAGCAATTCAACGGTGTGTAATTAATAGCCTGGTTTGCTACTACAGCTGCTCCGGCGATATCTGATCCGGTGCTTAAACTTCTTTCGGTGGTACCAGAGAGAATCTGAAAGTGCATTACTGCGCCGGGATTGATGATGTGCCCAAGCTGATGAGTATGTCCGATTTCGTGTACCGCTACGGATTCAAAATCAGTTTGGCCGTTGACGATTCCTCCGGCGTTTTCTCCGTAATACCAATTATTTAATTGGGCGAAAAATATATCAATACCACTTAATTCGAAGGGAGAACCATTACAGCCGGTGTATTGAGAATAAGCTCTACCAATTGCATTCCCTAAATCCAGGTTATTATTAGCAAAACCTACTACATTGACGCCGTCATTAGCAGGACTTTGAATAGTTGTCGTCCCGCAATCCACACCCGCATAAATTGCGTATCCAGCCTGGCCCTGCCAGGTTTGGATGGCTCTTTCAAAAGCAGAAGAAGCATCTCCGGAACTATTAGCAGCGGTTAGAAAATTCAGGCCACCATTTGCCGTACTGGAGCTATAAGAAATTTTGTAACCACCATCACCCTCACAAGCATCATCGACCATATTTCCGATAGTCCCCGAAGCAATATTAGTAATATTATAAGGAACCGTAAGCGTCTGACTGGAGGGATCACTTAACACATTATCGCTGGTAATTACACGGATTTGACCAGTTCCGGCACGAGATACCACCTGCGTGACAATTTCATTATCGGTCCAGCTAATGGCGGAAACGGTGATGCCACCTGCGCCACCATTATCCGCATCAGGAAAGACGACGCTCCCCGGTGTAGTTCCGAATCCTGTTCCGGTGATCGTAAATTCTATACCAACCCCCGCGGCGGCGGTAGTTGGGGAAAAGCTACTGATAACAGGGTCCATCATTAGACCAGGTGCTGGAGGAGCAGGCAATGCCTTTACCAATACTGCCTCTCCAGTTTGTTTTTCGATTTTTTTGTATAAAGCTGTTTTACTGGCTAATTTACCTTCGAATACGTCTGTAGCTGATTTATCGATTAGATCATAATTAATCATCGAGGCGAATGCATCGTAGGGATAATATTGTTTTTCTGAGGCGTCGAGAATGGAATGATGATTTAATTCTTTGAGCATAAAAACGCCCATTGCTCCAATTTCCTTTTCCAGGGATGGATCAACTTTGGTCATTTCGTCGCCGAGTATACCACCCTGTTCGATAAAATGGACGGTTGTTAAGGATGGATTTCCTCTGAATATTTTGTAAACTTCGATTTCATACTTTGTAAAAATAATATCGATGTCTTTGCCCCAAAAAGCGGTTTTATGGATTATTTTACCTTCGACAATCAGGTCGGCGTTTTGAATCCGATGATCAAGGGAGCTGTGAGGGATGAGACATTGCGCTGAGATTTGGTATGTCGTGAAACAGAATAATAGCACCAGGGATAGGTAGCGGTTAATTTTCATAATAAATGGTATTTGTATGGATATGAAGAAGTTGAGATAAAGAACTTCAAATAGATATTTTACGATATCTACTGGAGGTTAAACATGACAATATTTGACAATGTTCAGGATTATCAAAATTAAGTGGTGCAGAAGTGCAGATCAGCAATAAATATCTTGGGTATAAGAATAATTTTTATTTTTTATAGACAAAAAGGCAATATTTTCATCTAAATCCTTGATTTATTGGCTACCATTAGATACATTTGTGCCGCTGAAGAAAAGCAGCTTTTATTTTTAAGCCAAAAGGTGTAACCTTGCGTACCAAAAGTGGTATAATACCAACACGAGAAACGATTTTCGAATAGTTCTGGTTATAAAAAATAACACTCGGAGGAGTGGGAGAGTGGCTGAATCCACCGGTTTGCTAAATCGACGTACTTGGAAACAGGTACCGCGGGTTCGAATCCCGCCTCCTCCGCCAAAAAGAAGTTACACACGGGGTGTAGCGCAGTCCGGTTAGCGCACCTGCTTTGGGAGCAGGGGGCCGCAGGTTCGAATCCTGCCACCCCGACTACTGTAAATTATTGATTTACAGACGATTAAGAGAGAGTCAATCATTTATTTGATTGGCTCTTTTTTCGTCTGGGTTCAACATAGTTTCAGAAAAGTGCATTATAAATGTGATTCTTACCAAAGATAAGCAGATTTTTTGATTCCTGCGAAGGGATATTTTTTTCACAAAAATAGACTGCAATGAACAGCCGTAATTTTGAAAATAGGGTAGAATGGTTATTTAGTCTTCTTGTATATTTTTCCTCTACTTCAAGCCTTGATAAATCTAATTAAGATTTTGTCTTCCACTACTTCATAGATGAATCTATATTTATTGATTCTTAATCTTCGGAGAAAACGGTTTGTTTGTCCTTTCAGCCTTTTTATATCTAGTGCCTCGGGCAATAAGTTAGTGAGTTTATGGAGGCAGTAATTTTACAGCTGATCAAGGCAGAAAATCCGGAGTTATGCCGTAGCATAATGAGGAATTTTCTAACGCAGAGCAGATTTAAAATTACCAG
>CALLLR010000256.1 GCA_938008185.1 uncultured Saprospiraceae bacterium | reverse complement strand
ATATTAAAAAAGGGCGCTTCCGGATAAGCGAACGGTTGATTCATTTTTTCTCGGAAATCCACGACCCGCCAGATTCTTTTTTCCCAAAAAATATCAGCTTCTCGTAATGGTTGATATGCTAGTACTTGACGATCCTGTAATAAATTTCGGTCTACAATATCGTCGCGAACCTGTGCCTCAGCAGCAGTAAATAATGAGACTAAAAGAAGGATAGAAAATAATTTTAATAAAGACATATTTTAATTAATTTTAGTTAAAGAGACTAAGAATGTATTGCCTCAACAATTCAACGATTTCACTTAATTTTAAAAATCATCCCGTTCATTTTTCGGCCTACCTGATCTCCGGGACAACGGACTTTTATTTTTTCAAAATAATAGGTATCACCAGATCTGGCCGCTTGTACCAATCTTTTGGTTGCGCCCGCGTAGGCACCGCCGCGGTTTAACTCGCTTTGCGCATCTCCGCCACGAGGAAGACGCGTCAGTTCAAAGCCCTGTATATTACAGCGAGCTTCGAAGTCAAAATTTTCCAGATGTGCACGAATTCCCGGATGTACCCTGAATTCTGCGGCACTCATTTCTCCGCCTTTTTCCTGGCCTACCAGAATTTGTGGGTCCGGAATTTTCTTGACGCGGTATTCGAAGATAGCCGGATCTAGTCCTCCACCGGAAACGGTGATTTTACTGGTGCCAATTCCAGTAGGTTTGACAATATATTTTCCATTGCTGATTTTATTGAGATTGGCGTTGGTCGCCTGTACCCGGATTTCGGTGCTGGGAACGCCCGCCGCTGATAACGAAAGCGGATTGTCTACCCCAACGTAAAATACGTTCATTTTATCCGCCGCCACTGCGACCGACTTTTCTCCAACCGTATAGCCAAAAGTTTTTTCAAATTTTTCTACCTTGCCAGTCACCGGATCCCGTAGACGTACGATCATGCGGTGCGACTGTTCGCCGAGACTACCAGCAGTGGTATTAAAGACGGCTTTTCCGTTGCGTACCGGAATATTCCGGCCGTCTACCTGAATACTGATGTTATCGGCCGTACTGGAATAAGCCCCCAAAAATAATTCCGCAGAAAATTTTTCACCGACCGTCAGGTAACTACTATTGGTGGCGGCGATGGGTAGAAACTGATCTGGTTTGAGGACGGTACTTCCGGTTTTTTTATAAAAATAACCGAGAATAGAAGTCTCCGAAATTTCCACGTCGTTTTGGATTTTAGCCAGTAAAGGAAGTACGGCGGCGACGGGCATCTGCTGGAATTTAAATTGCGCCCAGTTTTCTTTATCCGAATTTTCCGGAATTACCTCCACTTTTACGGGAAGGGTAGCGGCCAGTTGAGTACGTACTTCTTCGTCCGTAATTTGTGCCAATAAGTCCGTACGTACTTTATGGATACGTTCTTCGAGCTCACTGCCGAGGCCTTCGGTAACCAGCATTCGGGTAGTCACATCTTTATTTTTAATACCCACTAGTTGACCGTTTTCATCAATTCCGCCGGAGGCTTCGATGAGATCTGTTTTTATGTTTTCCACGTATTTTGAAAATTCCCGGGCTATTTTTTGCACTTCCCTTCCACTGTCCGCGTAAGGCTGAAATTGAGTATAAGCTTCGGCCTGTTCGGTAATGGCAGCCATTAATTGTTGATTGGATTTGTCCATGATGTCGGTACTTTCATTGAGGCTGCGATTCATGGAGAGAAAAGCGTTGAGTACTTCGGCAGAAACGTTGAGGGCGAGCATGGCCGTCAATACGAGGTACATGATATTGATCATGAGTTGCCGGGGTTCTTTTGGAATAGACATAGTTATTTTTTTTGCTGATGACCTTGGTACATAGCACGGTCAGGCTTGTCGGCGACGTACGACAAACGAGGGGGTGCGCTAATGATGGTCAATAGCGGGTTATTGAATAATAAAACGTAAAACTTTATGGGAGGAAATTTTACCGCTGTTTTTGCGGTCGATTTGTTATCATAATGGAGAAAGGATAAAAAGTAACAGGGTGAGAGGTGATAAAAAAGATTTTTTAAAATTAAAAGATTGGAAAATAAAAAAATTTGTCCATTAGTTTAAGGGACGAAAATAATTTTAAATATTATACACTATGAAGTTTTACCCAGCAATTTTTTATTTATAACCCGTAACAATATATTGGTAATCTAGTGTGCGATCATCAAATTTTATATTGCGATACCCAGCTTTTTTAAGAATAATTTCGAGTTCGCCAATTGCGATCCGGTCGGAAAGATTGGGACCGATGGGGGTGGTTCTTTTTTTAAAATCAATAATAACCAGGCGACCACCTTCGGCAATACCACGTCTTAAGTTGGTTAGGTAATCCACTGGATCATCGAAATACGTAACGGTATTAACGATCAGGACCACGTCTGCTTCGCTGGGATTCAGCATGGGATTGTCGGGGGAGACGAGTCGGGTTTCAAACTTATCGCGTCGGGCATCGGGTAATAGTTTGCGGGCATCCTGCATGAATTTGATGGCATCTTTGTCAATATCTAGTGCGATCACTTTTTTGGCGGACGTCTTTCCGGCAATAATAAAGGAAAAATAACCGTACGGCCCTGCTCCAATATCCACTACGGTTTTGTTATCGAGGTTTCCCAATTTTTGAATGACCAGTTCTGGTTTTTGCCAGATCCAGCGATTGCTTTCCTTTTGGGTCAGATCAATGTCGTCACCGCTGGTAACTGGTTTGTTTTGCGAAATACTGGGATCGTATTCGTGCGCAGTAGTATGGCTGGCACTTTTCGGAGTACCAAGACCGTCATCACAGGAAATAAGTCCTGCGAAAATTATCATCAGTAGTAAAGGAAGGATATATTTTTTCACTTGTTAAAATTACGTTTTTCGGCGTCATTGACAAAATGCCAGCATCAGCTTTTCCATTTCTTTGCGCATGGTAGCACTTTTTCCAGTAAAGTTATTGGCAATCACGGAAAAAGCCAACCATTTTCCAGCTTTGTTTTGTACATAGCCCGAATAACTACGGACTCGATTCATTCCACCACTTTTGGCAAACACTTTATTTTCGGCCACGGTTCCCCTAAATAAATATTTTAAAGCACCTGATTTTCCACCCACGGGGAGCGAAGCTTTAAAGTCCGGAAAAATATCATTTTGTTTTTTTAAATAACTGAGATACGCAGCCAGGTGTCGGGCCGAAACAGCATTACGGGGCGACAGTCCACTGGCATCCTCCAAAAAAAGACCCGCCGCAGGCAACCCATTATTATTCAAGTATTCCATTATTACTTCGATTCCAAGGGCCGGGTCCGCATCTCCTTTTTCGATTTTTCCGAGCAGTCGCAGTAAGGCTTCGCAATATAAATTTACACTTTTCAAATTGGTCTCTTTGATAATTTCCCGTAAGGTTGGAGAATAATAAGTATTAATAACGTTCTTTTTTCCAATTGATATTCCTTCCTGTTTCAGCTGGTACAAAGAGGTCGCGCGTTGACTGGTCGCAATCTCCGCTTTTTCTAAATGTTGCATGAGCTGAAAAGCGGCAAAAAATGGCGGATCGGGTACACTACCTTTGATGGTGAAATTTCCCGCTCCGATGGGAATGGTTCCACGAATAAAGCGAGTATAACCATAATTTGATCCAAAAATGTAAGCATTGTCGCCACTTCCTTTTTCGGCTTGGGTCAGTTCGTTGATCAGCTGTAAATTCGGAACGCTGGGACGTACGGTAACAACTGGCGGTGTAGCTCCAAGTTTACCATTTTGACGAAGGTCCAGTAAATATAAATTCTCGTGAAAATTTAATCCCCAGGCCCCGGCGCCGTAATAATTACCGAGGTCTTCCCAGAGCCAGGTCCGTCCGTCCACCTGCGTGGAAAAATAAGAGGCATCACCGATGATATATCCTTCGATTTTTTTGATACCCGCTTTTCGGATCGCCTGGGTCCATTTATTCAAAACGATATCATAAGCTTCCGCTTTCGCAAAATGGTGAGAACCAAGGGTTGGATCGCCGTAGCCCCGGATGATCAGATTTCCTTTTAAAATACCGTCGGCGGTGAGGGTTCCATCGTAAGCTAATTCGGTTTTAAAACGGTAATCTCTGCCCAGTTTTTTAAGCGCAATTCCGGTGATCAAAACTTTGAGTGAAGAAGCGGGAATCATCGTTTTGTCGGCACGGTGTCCGGCGATGAGCTGATTGCTGGTAACGTCTATGAGCGCAACGCTGAGTTGGCCGTGTGTCAGGTCGGGATGCGCGGCGAGGGCATCTATTTTTTTTTGGATGGAGGATTGGGAGAATAGCGTGCTCAAAGGAAACAATGAGCAGATTATAAATAGGAAGTAAGGCATACGTATTTGTCTTTACGAGTATTTTATATCTCAAAGTTAATAAAAACCACCTTATCTTCTACTCATAGCGAAAAGTTATAGTCTTAAATATTTTCAATAGAAATATGATTTTATTTTTGAAAATAATGATTCATTAAGTAAGAATATTAGCGTTAAAATGTTATATTTGTGTTATACACAATTTTTTAACCTTTAGATTTTTAATTATGAAAAGAATATTTCCTTCCTTCCTTCCTTCCTTCCTTCCTCTTAGTTTTTGCCTTGTTAGCAATAGTTAGTTGCGGCGAAGAAGAGACTACCGTAACACCGATTTTTATTGAAAAGCCTGTTTTTATTGAGAATCCTGAAACGGCCACTGCTAAAGTATTAGAATTTTTAAACCATACCGATATTAGTGAAATTACACTCAGAAATGACTTTTCTGATACAGAAGTAAATGAAGGACTTTGGACGTTAGAAGCAGCAAGTAATTACGTAGATAATGTAAATATAACACTAGAGACCGACAGCACGATTAATTATAGTTTAGTTATCTCTAATGTTGTAGATAATGGGATTATTAATATGTCTGGTGTTGATATGGTAGATAAGTTTAACCAGCTACAGACAAGTATCGAAGCAGAAGAAGCGGCCAGTGGAAGAACGGCTAAAATAGTTGATTTTGAAATTAATGCCATTTCTGATCAACAATCAGATTTAGAGGTTGGAGTAGTGTTTGGTGGTCAAGAAAATGTAGATGGTTGTGAAGATTGGCCAGCGAGTGAATCTATTTATTTTGCTGGTGATCATTTAGATCCTTGTATCCTTTCACCGCTGGATAATTTGGAGTGGTATCAAACAGTAAGTAATATTGAAAATCCATCTTTATGCTATGAAGATGGCGAAGTTACAATGTATGATATAATAGGAAATTCCATGGAGCCAGATGACTTTGATGAAGCCTATGCCGCCGCTCAAGATATGATAGCTTGTTTTTATTCTACCTATCTACCAAGTCCTTCGAATCCTACCCCCACTACTCCATATATTTTTGGACATCATGTAGTGACGGATATAGAACTTTTTGGTGATGTAACTCCTGGTACTAATTTTGGATTTATATGGTGTTTTAGAGCTTCAGTTGGATATGGTGTGCCTTACGATTTAAATTAATGACTTAATACAATATTAGCAGGAACTTGATTAGTTCCTGCTTTTTTTAAAATAAAACCATGAAATATCTTTTTCTTTTTCTCCCCATATTTTTTTCTGTAATTTCAAATGCACAAGATTTTCAGCCTTTAGAAAACTCGTCCCGTCGTGATTTTATAGGTGATCTTAAAGAGCTGGAGAATGGTTATTTTATTTATATACAGACTTATTATTTTCCGGACGATGAAGTACAGCTAGGGAAAATTTTGATGGATACTGATTCTGTTTTTTCAGTGGTAAAATTAGTAGATGAAAATTTCCAGCCTTTAGCGGAGCTACCTATCAAAACGGCCAATATTACGGAGACCTTGATGGGGTGGGATATATTTCTAATTGATAACGGATATATTATTTCAGGTCAAGCATTTTCGCCTTTCACCAGTTTTCGTAAAAATTTTATTCTTCAAATAGATGAAGATTTTAACGAAATAGATATAAATGTTTTTGCTCATGCTCCAAACATTTTCTGGGAGGTAAATCCTATCATGAACTTTGACGGTAATCTGGTTTTTATTGGTGGATACGATGGCGTCCCTGCTTCGGCTGCTTTTCTGGCAGAATATAGTTTAGATGGTGATCTATTAAATTTAGCTACTTTCTCAACTATCTATGCGGATGATTTTGTGCAACTTCCGGATAGTAGCTACAGCGTTTATTCTCGGGTAGTAAGTAGAGTTAGAGATTTACCAGCAGACTGGTCAGGATTTTCTGAAGAGATCTTCCTTAATCCTGAAAATGCCTTTATAAACAATAATAGTAGCATCTTACTGGATGATGGCAGATGGTTGTTGTCGGGAGTAAGTCCACATAGAGATCCGGTCACGTTTGAAAATATGTACTTTAGCGAATTAAGAAGTATTCAACCTGACAACGCCTTTGATGTAATTTACCAAAGTCCATCTCCCGACTCAACGAGTGGCGGCCGTGGGTTTCGTGCGATGGATATGATCGATACCAGTTGTATTTATTTTAGTAATTTTTACCGACCTTGTTATGCCTTAGATAATCCAATGGATTCTTGTCATAATATTATTTCTATCCATAACGTCCATATAAACGGTACAGAAAACTGGACCCAATACTTAGGGTTTGATGCTTCCTACTATCCAACAAAAATATTAGCTACGCAAGATGAAGGAGTGATACTATTAGTTTATCGCTATAACGAAGAAGAGAACCTGGCGGGGGAGGGAGATATGTATTTTATTAAATTTGATAAAGAAGGAAACGTAGATTTTATTACCAGTACTGGGGATGAAACACCTGTCATCACCCTTCAGGAAGTGCGGGTATATCCTAATCCGGCCCGTGATGTATTACGGTTTACGTATGGAGGTACCCGGATCATTGCGCCATCCATCCGACTTTTTGATAGTGCGGGTAGATTAGTGTTAGCAGATCAGATTTCAGACAAAGAGACAGATATTAGCAGATTAGTACCAGGTAATTATTTTTATGAAATTATAGATCAGCAACGACCTGTCCAAACAGGAAAGATTATTAAGCAATAGGCTTTAAACTATATCATGGTTTGGGACGTTTTGTTCTCCTGTTTAAATGTATACTTTTGTGTACGTTTAGAATTAAATCAGAAGACTTAAAAATATGACCCAACCCGGAATGTCCTGGCTCTTAAAAATGGCCTGGCGTGATAGCCGCCGCAATCAAGGCCGCTTACTGCTCTTTATCTCTTCGATAATTCTCGGAATTGGCGCGCTGGTGGCCATCAATTCTTTTAGTGAAAATCTACAAGCAGACATCAACCGGGAGGCAAAGACGCTGCTGGGAGCGGATTTGAAGCTGGAAGCCAACCGGCCGATGACCGATTCTCTACGAACGGCGCTGAAACTCATTGAAGGGGAGCGGGCGCGAACGGTCGATTTTGTGTCGATGGTATTATTTCCAAAAAATGGGGGAACGAGACTCGCGCAGATTTCTTCTCTGGAAGGTAATTATCCCTTTTACGGAAATTTTAATACCGAACCACTCGGGGCGGTAGAAGCAATCAGAAACGAGCAAAAAGCCCTGGTCGACCGAACTTTATTATTACAATTTGATGTCCAGACGGGCGACTCCATTCAGGTGGGAAATCTCACTTTTGAAATTGCGGGTAGCTTGAAATCGGTACCGGGGAGATCAGGTATCGCCTCGTCGGTCGCACCGGCGATTTTTATTGGACAAAAATACCTGGAGGGTACCGGACTGATTCAGCCGGGAAGCAGAATTGGATATCAGTACTTTTTTAAAATCACCGATCATCAGGATGTGGAAGTACTCGTAGATAGTTTGGAAACGACCCTGCGAAGTAGCGGCGTACGCTGGACGACGGTTGAAAGACGAAAAGAAAGCATCGGTGAAGCTTTTTCCAATATGGCTACCTTCTTAAATCTCGTCGGATTTATTGCCCTGTTACTGGGCTGTATTGGCGTAGCGAGTGCGGTGCATATTTATGTCAAAGATAAACTTTCCGTCGTTGCGGTATTGCGTTGTATGGGGACGAGTGGACGACAGGCATTTTTAATTTTTTTATTACAAATTGCGGTGTTAGGATTTTTTGGAGCAGTGCTGGGAGCGATACTTGGGAGTGGTTTGCAAGTTTTACTGCCGAAGGTGTTAAGTGATTTTTTGCCCGTAGAAAATGTGAGTGCAAATATTTCCTGGACTTCTATTTTTAGTGGTATGTTTACCGGATTGTCGATCTCGCTTTTGTTTGCGCTGTTGCCTCTGCTGGCGATCCGTAAGACCTCCCCGCTGCGTACGCTGAATGCTTCCTACGAGCAGGATACGAGCAAGCAGGACTGGCTACGGTGGCTGGTATACGTGGCGATCTTTTTGTTCGTGGCGGGTTTTACCTTTTGGCAAACGGAAAACGGGATCGTAGCGATGGTTTTTCCAATTGCAATTGTGGTCGCCTTCTTGTTATTAACGGGTATGGCTAAATTATTGATGATTCTGGTACGGAAATTTTTTCCCGTCAGTTGGAGTTATATCTGGCGGCAAGGCATTGCGAATCTCTACCGGCCGCAGAATCAGACCTTGATTTTAGTGGTTTCAATCGGCTTGGGATCGGCGTTGATTTCGACCTTGTTTTTTGTGCAGGGTTTATTACTCAATCAAGTAGAATTTACCGGATCGGGAGATCAGCCCAACATGATTTTATTTAATATTCAGCCCGACCAACAAGCACAGGTAGCGGATCTGACCAAAGAATTTACGATGCCTATTATCCAGGAAGTACCCATTGTGACGATTCGACTGGCGGAGATAGATGGAATGACAAAAATGGAGATGAGAGCAGATACGACCCGTTCGCCTCGGGGCTGGGTCTTTAACCGAGAATATCGGGTGACCTATCGGGATACCCTGATTGAATCAGAAGAAATAATAGAAGGCGAATGGAGCGGAGAGAAAGCAGAAGATGGAACGATTTACGTGTCGGTGAGCGATAATATGCTGGAAGATATGGACGTGGAGATTGGTTCTAAACTAACTTTTAATGTGCAAGGAGCCATGATCGAAACGGTGGTGGGCAGTGCCCGGAAAATCGACTGGGGGAGATTGCAAACCAATTTTTTTGTAGTTTTCCCCAAAGGTGTTTTGGAGCGAGCACCACAATTTAATGTGATCGTATCACGAACGGCCAACATCGAACAGTCCGCTAAATTTCAACAAAAATTAATTCAAAATTTTCCGAACGTATCCGTGGTAGATTTATCGGCAGTTTTAAAATCCGTAGAAGATGTACTGGGGAAAGTATCTTTTGTGATCCGGTTTATGGCCTTGTTTAGTATTTTGACAGGACTGTTGGTGCTGATCAGTTCAGTAGTGCTTAGTAAGTATCAGCGAATAAAAGAGAGTGTACTGCTGCGAACGATTGGAGCACAGAGTCGGCAGATACTATTAATCAATTTACTGGAGTACTTTATGTTAGGTGGGCTGGCAACACTGACGGGGATTGGGTTGTCTTTTGTGGGAAGCTGGCTGCTGGCAAAATATAGTTTTGATATACCTTTTCAGCCGGATTGGCTGCCACCTTTTATTGTATTTTTTACAATTACGGGATTGACGGTTTTGATTGGATTGTTGAATAGTCGGGAGGTATTGAATAAGCCGCCGCTGGAGGTGTTACGAGGGAGGTGAAAAACTCAGCCTTCTTCCGGAAAAATCCCAAAGTAGACGATATCCACGAGTTGTTTATTCCCCATCCGGTATTCATCTTTTAAATAACCTTCTCGGATAAATCCGCATTTTTCGGCGAGCGCCAGGCTGGCGGTGTTGGAAGCAATGACCCGAACGAAGACCTTGATAAAATTCAAATCATTAAAGCAGTAAGTCAACACGGCCCGTATCGCTTCGGTGGCGTAGCCCTGGCGGGTAAATCCTGCACCCACAAAATAAGCCAGTTCACATTTGGGAATACTCCAGTCAATATTTTTAACCATGATCATTCCGATCAGCGTCGTATCCAGCCAGATACCGAGTTTTCCACCTTTATCTTTTAACCAGTTTTCTTGTAGATTTTTCAGATAAATTCTGGTTTTTGCGGGCGTATTTGCATTGAGAACCGTAATGGGAAAACTCTCCTTCAGGTTTTCTTTATTATCAGAAACGAGTGAGTAATAAGCATCTTTGTGCTGAATATCAAGTGGAAACAGGCGTAATCTTTCGGTAGTTAGATGAATTATTTGCAAAAAAATAAATTTTAAGTTTTTGATTATCAATGATTTACGTGGAAGTGTCAAATATATTGCAAAATATATATATTATTAAATGAACTAATACGTAGAAGTATTCGTTCCTATTAAGTAATTATAATATATAAAAAAACAGCCTATGATGGTTTCAGTATGTTCTAAGATTGAAAATCAAATACAAAAAATAGATACGCTGCTGGATCAGGAAATTCAGTGGGTTCAGGGAGTTCTGGAAAATAAAAAGCGCCTGGACTACAGCCTAATCAATAATGATTTAGTGTATCATTATAACGAGATGCTGACCCTCAGCTACACTTTAAAGTTATGGTTACTGGATGGTGTGTTATGCGATCTTCATCGTCCCGAAGAATTACTGGCCATTGCGAAGGATCAATTTCAGGATCTCCTTTGTTTAACGGGCCGAAGCAAAGTAAAGGAATGCAATAAGACCGTTTCTTTGCGTTGTATTCAGCCTTATCAAAGACTGGATCAGGCGATGTAAATTCGTTTTATTTCATCGGCTTAAAAATAAGTGTTCCTTCTGAATCTTTCAGGACGAGTTTACCATCTTCGGTAATCATATGCTTAGGTGTGTTATCGTTAAGCAATTTTACGATCAATGCTTCTGTGGTATTGTCTTTACAAGCTTTTTTGGTCAGACCTGTATTTTCAAATTTTAATCTTCCCTTTTCCATCTTTACCGCACCGAAAAAGGTATTACATCCGGCGAAGCCATTCATTTTATTTTCCAGTAAATTTATATTCAGGGTAGGTGTACGCTCAATGGGTAAATCAGCGACTTTTTTACCATTTATACTTTCCAGTTCCCACTTATTATTGACCGAATATTCGTTTAAGAATTCTCCGCATCCTTTGTAGAGTACGGGATTTCCGGTCGCAATATCCTTTATCACTATCTGCAATCCGTGTGAGGATTTTTTACCCGACATATTATCCTGACAACCATTTTCCATCAGCATAATCGTTATTTTTTTGTCGACGGTCGCTGCGGTCAAATTGAGGGCATTGGCATCATTGACCCTGGAAATTTCAGTGATGGGTGTCTTTAATGTAAATTGATGATCATCAATAGATTTGAGCATCAGGGTGTGATTTTCATCAATCTGTAAAGACCAAAAAGGTTCGTTACCACTCCCTTTAAAGATAGCCTCACCAAAGCTGTAAGTGGCTGCTTTTTCTGGTAACGGAGAAGGCAATACTGGATCAGTTTGCTGACCGGATGGTGTAGAACGGGTACAGGCCAGCGTAAAAAGCAAGATAAAAATGGAGGAGATCACAGAAAATTTCATAGTAATTTAGTTTTTCCAAGTAGGTAATGACACCAAAGATAAAAAAAACACCCCAATCAACAATAGATTGATCAGGGTGTAGAGTGAGTGGATGTCGAATAAAAAAGTTAGTTAGAATTTTAAGCTAACCAGAGGGCTGGTAAATATTTATGCTCTCGGCTGCTTTTTGAATTCTTTAACAACTTCTATAAGACGAATTTGTCGCTTGTTAAAAAAAACAGTATTTTTTTCCCACACATTAGCCAAGAAGTATTAATTTGGTGTCCCCTTAAATTTTGTTTACAGCGTTGATCATAACGCAATTTAAGAGCATTTATTAACAAATATAATGCTCCGAGTGATACTTTGTGTCATATTCAGAGGATTATACATTAAAAAAATATTTAACAATGAAGCGTTTATTTAATTTAATTTTATTAGCAACCGTATTTTCTTGCAGCCTGACTGCTCAAACATTGGACGAAGTCACTAAATCTTACAACGAGGCCGTAGTTGGAGCAAATGAAAAACCCGCAGAAACACTCACTACGTTAATGGCATTGTTGCCAAAAGCAGAAGCACTCGGAGACGAAGCCGCTGAGATCACCGGAAAAATCACTGGAATGCTACCTACGCTGCAATACAATACGGCTCGTATGGCCCACGATAAAAAAGACATAAATGGTGCGATCGTTGGATTTGAAAAAACGGTAGAACTTTCTGAAAAATACGATAATCCTGATATGGCCAAGCAGGTAAATGATCAGTTGCCGATGCTGTATTATACCCAGGGAAGTGCTAAACTAAAAGCCAAAGACCGGGACGGAGCGATGAGCGCATTTAACAAAGCACTAGCGATGGACGCAAATTACGCTCGTGCCTATTACGGGATTAGTAAAGCCTTTCGGGGGCAGTCAATGGATAGTGTACTGTACTACACCAACAAGGCAATTGAACTTGCTGGAGCCGATTCGAAAGAAGCGACTGGATATAAAAAAGGAGCAAGGATTACCACGTCAAAAGAAGCAGCTAAGGTAGCTAAAGCAGGAAAAAATCAGGAAGCACTTGCCATGTATGAAAAGGCGCTGATGTATACGGCTGCAGGCGACGAAAAAAACCTTTCTAAGTACAATTATAAGATCGCTAAAATCTATCAGGGAATGGGAAAAACCGCTGATGCTTGTGCTGCTTACGGCAAAGTAAAAGATGCGAAATACGCAGAATCTGCCAAGTATGAAATGAAGGAGAAATTGAAGTGTAATTAAGATTGACAATGAATAATGCCACTTATTGTGGCTGATCAGGCAGGAATTCGAATATATGCTTACAAAGCAAAAAGATTACTGCAAAAATTTGAAATAGAACTACGTGATATTTCTGATCATTACGGTTTATCCTATCGAGAGGAAATGACTTCCATTCACCGTTTTTTGGAATTATTTGTGGACAATTTAATTGTTGACTGGGTGATTCAAAAACGAATTAACCATACTTTACACGGAGTAGAGAGCGTGCACGATCGGGTATCAATGATCCTGATGTTGTTGGAAAATGAGATAAAAGTGGTGAATCTTTTAGTCAAAAAAGTGAAGAAAGAACAGAAAGAATTATTGGTTTTTATTAAAGAATAGTTGATTAGGTAATCAGGAATCGGTTAATCGGTGGGATTGTTTTTAACGCTAGAGAATCGTGAATTTGATAATCTTGCTTTTTGGCTGGCATCAAAAAATTTAAAACTTGTTAAATAAAAAAGGATGATCCATTACGAATCATCCTCTTTTTTTCTTAAAGCCTTTTAAAAAGACAAGAAATTATTTCTTGGCCTTAGTGCGTCGAACAACTTTCTTAGCTCGTTTTGGTGCTGCCTTTTTAGTCAGGCCAAACGCCTTTTTGATCTCGTCTACTTTGTCCAGTTTTTCCCACGTAAAAGTTTCTACTTTCATCGTTTTGGTCTTGCCGGCACCATCCGTAAAAGAAACCGTTTTCTTTTGGGACTTACGACCCATGTGTCCGTAAGCAGCCGTTTCGGAATAAATCGGTGTACGTAATTTCAGGCGTTGTTCAATCGCGTAAGGACGCATATCGAATACCTTTTCTACGTGCTTGGCGATTTGCCCGTCGGTCATCTCTACTTTTGCAGAACCAAAAGTCTGAACGTAAATATTAGTGGGCTTTGCTACACCGATCGCGTAAGAAACTTGCACCAATACTTCGTCACAAACGCCGGCAGCTACCAAATTTTTAGCAATGTGTCGCGTAGCGTAAGCTGCCGACCGGTCCACCTTACTGGGATCTTTACCAGAGAAAGCACCACCACCGTGGGCGCCTTTTCCACCATAAGTATCCACGATAATTTTACGTCCCGTCAGACCCGTATCACCGTGTGGCCCACCGATCACAAATTTTCCGGTTGGATTGATGTGGTAAGTAATTTTATTGTCAAATAAATTTTGAATTCGTTTCGGTAATTTTTTCATGACGCGCGGAATCAAAATTTTGATCATATCGTCCTTAATCTTCTTTAGCATCTTGGCATCGGGACCAAAATCATCATGCTGCGTAGAGACGACGATCGTATCAATTCGTACCGGCTTGTTGTCGTCGCTGTATTCAATGGTTACCTGTGACTTGGAATCAGGTCGCAGATATTTCATTTGTTTACCCGCCTTACGAATAGCGGCGAGCTCTTCCAAAATTTTATGAGAAAGGTCGAGTGCCAGTGGCATATAGTTAGACGTTTCGCTGGTCGCATAACCAAACATCATTCCCTGATCACCCGCTCCCTGATTTTCTTTTTTCTTACGCTCTACTCCCTGGTTAATGTCCGGGGACTGCTCGTGAATAGCCGAGAAAACACCACAACTATTGGCTTCGAACATATACTCAGACTTGGTATAACCGATACGACGAATTACGTCCCGGGAGATGGTTTGTACATCAAGATAGGTTTGAGATTTTACTTCCCCAGCGAGTACGACCTGACCGGTCGTTACGAGGGTTTCACAAGCTACTTTTGAATCAGGGTCAAAAGCGATAAAGTGATCGACTAAAGCGTCTGAAATTTGATCGGCGACTTTGTCCGGATGTCCTTCGGAAACAGATTCAGAAGTGAATAGGTACGACATGGTGTTTTTTTTATGAAATAAGTGAATTATTTTTTTAGCGACGCAAAAATAAGGATTGTTTTTATAAAAAACTAAAGTAGGGGCGAATCACAATTCGCCCCTACTTTATCACATAATTCGCCCCTACTTTACCGCACAATTCAATAACGTCTTTTCTCCACCCGGCGTTACCAGAATACCTTCCAGATCGTCACCAATGGCCACCGGTCCCACACCCGCGGGTGTACCCGTATAGATGTAATCACCCTTTTGTAATTTAAAAAATTTACTAACGTAAACGATCAAATCATCGAATGGAAAGATCAGGTCTTTAGTAAAACCGTGTTGTACTTTTTCGCCATTTTTATTTAAATAAAATTCGAGGTGCCCGTCAATGGTCGCCGATTTTAAATTGACAAACTTGCCGATGACGGCCGAGTGGTCAAAAGCTTTGGCGATTTCCCAGGGGTGCCCTTTTTCTTTGCACTGTTGTTGTAAATCACGAGCCGTAAAGTCGATGCCCAAACCAATTTCCTGATAATAATCTTTGGCAAATTCCGGCTGGATATGCCGGCCATTTTTACTGATTTTTAAAACGATCTCTAATTCATAATGTAAATCTTTCGTAAATTCGGGATAGTAAAAAGGTTTGCTATTAACGAGCAGGGCAGAGCCGGGTTTCATAAAAACCAGTGGCTTGGTTGGTACTTTAGATCCCATTTCTTTGGCGTGGTCCGCGTAGTTGCGACCGATACAGATGATTTTCATAAGTTGAGTTTTTTAGTTTTTTTTGTACGGGTTGCTGCCTGTACGACTTACGTTTTACAGTTTAACGTTAAGTAACCCACACATATCCTTCACTTCTTTCACCGTTTCTTGCGCGATTTTTCTAATTTCCATCGACGCATATTTAATCTGAGATTTAATCTGTTTTTTATCCTTATTAAGTTCGGCGCGTCTTTCGACAAAATTGCGGTTCAATAAAACGAGGCCATCAGCAACGGCTTCTTTTAGATCCGCATATTTTAAATTTCCATTATTATAATCTTCCAGCAGAGACTGGTGGGCTTCCAATTGTTCGCTGGCTTTGAGTAAACCGAATAAATTTTCTACGCCAGGGCTCATAGTCTCAGCTGGTGTATCACCCGCATCGGTTACGGCAGATTTGATCTGTTTGCGGATTCTTTTTTCATCATCAAAAATATTAATAAAATGCTTTTCTCCTGCACTTTTACTCATCTTTCTGAGCGGATCAGCGGTAGATTGTACTTTGGGTATTTCCGTTAACAACGGCTCGGGCATCACAAAAAAGTCTTCACCTAGTTGCGTATTAAAACGCTGCGCAATATTACGGGTCAATTCCAGATGTTGTACCTGATCTTTACCGATTGGTACGTAGTCGGCCCGGTAGATTAAAATATCCGCCGCCTGCAATACCGGATAATCCAGTAAGCCCGCCGAAATGAAATCATCTTCTCCTTTTTTGGCACTCTTGTCCTTAAATTGTGTCATCCGCGTCAACTGGCCGTAAGAAGTAAAGCAGTTGAAAATCCAGCACAACTCCGCGTGCTCCGGCACCAGCGACTGGATAAACAGATTTTCGGGTTTGATACCGGTAGCCAGCAAATTAAAAATCAATTCCCAGGTAGTCGTTCGTAATTTTTTATGATCATAAATATGCGTCATGGCGTGGTAGTCGACGACTCCATAGATACATTTGTATTCCTCCTGAAGTGAAACCCAGTTTTTGATTGCACCAAAGTAGTTACCAAAATGAATGTGGCCAGTTGGCTGAATACAGGAAAGTACGGTTTTCATATTGTTGAATTGTTGAGTTGTTGAATCGCTTCGCTTGTTGAGTTGTTGAATCGTTGAAAAATAATTTCGTTGTTCCTACGATTTAACAGCTCTATATTTACCCAGCTACTGCCATGACAGATATTTCAATATTAACAAATTTGGGTAAATTCGCTACTTCTACCAGTTCGCGGGCGGGAGCGGTATCGTCGTTAAAATATTCGGAATAAACGGCGTTGATACGGCTGTAGTTATTCATATCCGAGACAAAAACGGAGCATTTAAAAACCTCCTCAAAACTAATATTGGCTTCGGTCAGAATCGCCTGAATATTTTTCATGACCTGGTGCGTTTCGGTTTCGATATCGTCCATGACGAGGTTGCCAGTAGCAGGATCGAGCGCGATTTGACCAGAAGCGTAGAGGACTCCGTTGACGATGACTGCCTGATTGTAAGGGCCGACGGGTGCCGGAGCGTTTTTAGTTTCAATTATTTTTTTCATAATAAAGAAGATTTAAGCTTTCGCGTTTGAACGGAAAATTACGATAAAATTGATCAAAAGCCGTTGCAGTTAATTAAGAATATCCTCGCCTGATTTTCTTAATTAAATATAACAGAAAAAGCCCCGCATAACTATTGTATGGGAGCTTTTTATTATCTAAGACTGAAAAGATTGATTTAATCTTCCAGTTCTTCTTCTGCTTGAATCACTACCTGTCCCCGGTAGTACATCGTACCATCGAGCCAGTAAGCACGGTGATAGAGGTGTGCTTCTCCGGTAGTTGAACATTTAGCCACGGTAGGAATAGCGGCTTTGTAATGTGTTCTACGTTTGCGTTTGCGCTGCTTAGAGATTTTACTCTTAGGATGTGCCATTTTAGAATATTTAATAAGTAATCAAAAAAATGGATTACTTAGGTATTTATAATGTTTGAACGGTAGGTTTAGTTCCCGCTCAGTTTATTTAATTCGTCCCAAATGGGATTATTAGTTGTTTGTTGTTCTTGCTCCTCTGCGGCTAATCGTGCGAGCACGGCCTGATCACAAGGAGGTGGATTATCGTTTTGGCAGTCGTAGATTTTCATCATTGGTACGGACAGGCCCACGAATTCGTATATATATTTAGCGACGTTGATTACCGTAGTTTCGGCGGGCAGATACACTACCTCGTCTACTTCGGATTCGTGGTCACTCAATTTTATAATCAGCTGAAACTGACCATCAATCGGTAAATTGATATTGGCCAGACACCGGTCGCATTCCTCTTTCACCGTTCCCTGTACATCCACATCGAGGACAAACATATCCGGTCTTTTGTCAAAA